>JAESQI010000193.1 GCA_016765255.1 Robiginitomaculum sp.
GCCGCCTGCACTGTCGCCGCTGACGCAGAGTTTCTTGACCGAGAATGGGCCATCAGGGCCATTTTCCAAAATCCATTTATAGGCGGTTCGGCTATCTTCCACACTGGCTTTACGCGGATTTTCTGGCATGAGGCGGTAATTTATGGCGCATACACTTGCCCCCGTAAGTTCGGCTAGTTTGGCGGTAATTGGACGGTGGGACATGGCACTGCCGACTGTGAACGCGCCGCCGTGAATATAAAGAATGCGCTTGTCAGGGTCATTGTTTTTGGCAGTAATCCATTCGCCGCTCATGTCCCCGTAATTTGTCGGGATAGTGAGGGGGGTAAATTTTACTTTTGGAAATTTGCGGGTGCGCCCGCCATCGTCAAACCGTATCCGTTTGGTTTCTATGGGTTCGCCGCCCTTATGGCCTCTGGCTGGCTTGGCAAAGTTTTCTTCGAGATATTCATTGAGCATTTCAACCCCTTTGGAATTAGGGTCGCATTCAAATGTCACGGGGAAGTCTTTATCATATTTGGATAGGTTTTCGCCGCTCAAATATTTAGTGAGAACGGCTATGGTGATGATGGGAGCGGCGACGGGGAGAAGAAAGAGCATTGGGATCCTTTTTTGGCAAGCTTAACATGAATTTATTGCCCGCGCTAGTGACTGTATGCTTGCGCGGCTTGTCATGCCCTGTTAATGGGAAAGCTTGGAATATAGGAGCTTGTTTGTGAGCGAAGAAAATAATGGCGTCACCGCGCAAACTGTCAAGAAAATTGCGCGTCTGTCGCGCTTGCATGTGGAGCCAGACCGTTTGGCCCATTTGGCGGACGAAATGAACGGATTGTTGGCATGGATCGAACAACTCGGCGAGGTGGACGTTAAGGGGGTAGAGCCCATGACATCTGCCGTGGAAATGGACGCCCCTTTGCGTAAGGACGAAATCACTGACGGCGGCGTGCAGGCTAAAATCTTGGCCAACGCCCCCAAAACCGAAGCGGGCTATTTCGTTGTCCCAAGGTCTGTGGAGTAGAGATGTCTGATTTAACAAAATTATCACTTGAAGCCGCTCTCGTGGGCTTAAAGGCCAAAGAGTTTTCCTCGGTGGAAATTACCAAAGCCCATATTGATGCCTGCATGGACGCGGCTGATCTCAACGCATTTGTCACGACTGACTTTACCAATGCCATGAAGTCGGCGGCAGTTTCTGATGCTAAGCTTGCCAAGGGTGAGGGCGGAGCACTGGAAGGCGCACCACTTGGGGTCAAAGATTTGTTTTGTACCGAGGGCGTAAAAACCACGGCGGGTAGTAAAATCCTCGGTGATTTTATTCCGAGGTACGAAAGCACCGTCACTGCCAATATGAAGGCGGACGGCATGGTCATGCTGGGTAAAATGAATTTGGATGAATTCGCCATGGGCAGTTCAAATGAAACGTCATATTTCGGCCCTGTGATAAATCCGTGGCGCAAAGGCGAAGACCTTGTGCCGGGTGGTTCCAGTGGTGGTTCGGCCTCTGCGGTGGCGGCCAATATTTGTCTGGGCGCGACGGCAACAGATACGGGGGGATCTATTCGTCAACCTGCGGCCTTCACGGGTACGGTGGGTATTAAGCCTACATATGGGCGGTGTTCGCGGTGGGGAGTTGTTGCCTTTGCCAGTTCACTTGACCAAGCAGGGCCAATCACCCGCACCGTAAAAGATAGCGCCATTATGCTCCAGAGCATGGCAGGGTATGACGCGAAAGATAGCACGTCGATCAATAAAGACTTGCCTGATTTCGTGGCCGCTTGTGACAAAGGCGTCAAGGGCATGAAAATTGGTATTCCCAAGGAATACACTATGGACGGCATGCCAAAAGAAATCGAAGATTTATGGCAACAAGGGATTAAGTGGTTAGAGGCTTGCGGCGCGGAAATTGTGCATGTGTCATTACCCCATACCAAATACGCCCTGCCTGCATATTACATTGTTGCTCCTGCGGAATGTTCATCAAACCTCGCCCGTTATGACGGTATGCGGTACGGGACACGGGTAGAAGGCGCGAATTTGTACGATACATATGAACGCACTCGCGCTGAAGGCTTTGGCAAAGAAGTCCGCCGCCGCATCCTGATGGGAACCTATGTTCTGTCTGCCGGATATTACGACGCCTATTACCTACAAGCCCAAAAAGTACGCACCAAAATCGCAGATGATTTTAAACAAGCATGGGAGAAATGCGACGCACTCTTGACGCCTACATGCCCAAGTGCCGCTTTTGCGGTGGGCCGTAAAATCAACGATCCCGTGACCATGTACCTCAATGATATTTTCACAGTCACCGCCAACCTAGCGGGCCTCCCCGCAATGTCAGTCCCAGCCGCACTTGATAATAATGGCCTACCACTCGGCTTGCAAATTATCGGACGCGCATTGGATGAGGAAACAGTCTTCGCGGCGAGTCGCGCATTAGAGTCCTGCGCAAACTTTACGGCAAAACCAGAAAAATGGTGGGTTTAGTGCTTCGGGAACAAACATATTTTCTTCCCCCATTTATGGGGGAAGTGCCCGACAGGGCGAAGGGGGCGGCACATTGTGCCGCGCAAGCTTTGCTTGCGCCCCCTCCGACCCTTAAAAAACGAAGGGCCACCTCCCCCATGAATAGGGGAGACATAAGGTTAGTGCGATTGAGAAAAGAGAATATAAAGAATGTTCACACCTGAGCTAGTAGCCGAAAAAAGGAAAATTACATGAGAAAATCATTTGTATTTACGGCATTGTTGATTGTTGGAACTGTTGGTGTGACGGCGTGTTCAAAGCCTGAACAAGCCGCGCCTGAAGTCGCAGATAGTCAAGAGGTTTCGCAAAGGATTGTTTTTCAACCTGGTGCGGTTTCCGCAAATGTAACTGGGAAAATGGAGGGGTTCGATCAAGAGCTTTCTTATGTCATTCAAGTTAATGGCGGTCAAACCATGTCTATCGAGCAAGTTGATGCTGGGGAACATAGAATTACACTAAAAATAATCGACCCGTTAGGCGCTGACGTAACGGATATGGACCTCGGGTGTAATGGATCAAAAACCATTTCGCCTACTGTAGCTGGAGATTATAATATTCGGGTTTGGGAATGTATGAAAGCCGACCCTTGGAACGGCGAGTTTACCCTTGCCGTAACCGTGAAGTAGAAAACGAAACTGGAAGAATAAATAATGTTTATAGCACCTCGAATAGCAGATAAAAAAGATTGGTTGTCGGGCCGCGATCATGATTGGGAGATCATTATCGGGTTGGAAATTCACGCGCAAGTGGCGAGCAAGTCGAAATTGTTTTCGGGGGCCGCGACGGCTTACGGGGCGGAGCCAAATACGCAGGTGTCGCTTGTGGACGCGGCCATGCCGGGCATGCTCCCAGTGGTCAATGAATTTTGCATAGAGCAGAGCGTGCGCACGGGACTTGGGCTAAATGCCAAAATCAATCTCTATTCGCGCTTTGACCGTAAAAACTATTTCTATCCTGACTTGCCGCAAGGTTATCAAATTTCCCAATTTGAATTTCCCATCGTTGGCGAAGGTGAAATTGAAATTACGCCCGAAGGTGGGGAGGCGGTTGTTGTCGGGATTGAGCGTTTGCATTTGGAGCAAGACGCTGGAAAATCTGTTCATGATCTCTCGCCCACGGAAACCTTTGTTGATCTCAACCGCTCTGGTGTGTGTCTGATGGAAATTGTTTCTAAACCTGATATGCGCTCGCCCGAAGAGGCGTCTGCATATGTTGAGAAAATTCGCGGGATTGTCCGTGCGCTCGGTACTTGTGACGGGGATATGGAAAAGGGTAATTTGCGGGCCGATGTCAATGTATCCGTCCGTAAACCGGGTGGTGATTTGGGTACGCGGTGTGAGCTAAAAAATATCAACTCCATGCGCTTTATTAGGCAGGCTATAAATTATGAAGCCCGTCGCCAAATTGACATATTGGAAGCAGGCGGCAAAATTGACCAAGAAACGCGGCTATTTGATAACCAGAAGGGCGAAACCCGCACTATGCGTTCCAAAGAAGACGCCCATGATTACCGCTATTTCCCTGATCCAGATCTGTTGCCGATTAAAATTACTCAAGAGTATGTGGACGCGATTAAGGATAATTTGCCAGAGCTTCCCGATGCCCGCAAAGCACGGTTTGTCAGTGAGTACAATATTCCTGAATATGACGCTCGTATTCTAACCGCAGACAAGGCCAAGGGTGATTTTTATGAACGTCTGGCAAAAGGCCGTGACACAAAAATCGCTGCCAACTGGATGATGGGTGATTTGTTTGGTGCGCTGAACA
>JAESQI010000194.1 GCA_016765255.1 Robiginitomaculum sp.
AAGCCGCCACCAAAGCCAGTGAGCGATTTATCAGCGCCAATAATGCGGTGACACGGCACAATAATCGGAATAGGATTGGCGTTATTTGCCCCGCCTACCGCCCGCGCCGCACCAGACTTGCCAATCGCTTTAGCAATATCGCCATAAGACGCAAGTTGGCCGTAGGGCACATTTTGTAAAGCCTGCCACACAGTTTTTTGAAATGGTGTGCCTTCGAGCAGGAGCGGCACTGAAAATATTTGTAAATTCCCGTCAAAATAGGCCCTTAATTGCTCGCGGGCCTGTGTGAACATATTTTGCTCAGACGTCCAATGGGGCAGCGGTTGTCTGGCTTGCGAACCTTTGGGGAAATTGATCAATCTCAATCCCTGTTCGCAACCCGCTAACATCAAAAGCCCAAGCGGGCTATCCATATAACCATAATGAGTGATGTGGTTTGATATAAACTTTTTATCCATAAGACCTATTTTCCACATCTTCAACGACCCAAGTCTCACGCTGTCCGTCTTGTGCCCAGTCTTGATAATGGGGTAAGGATTCTATGGCCGCAAGATAAGATTGAAATGCCGCTCCGCCTTTTATTTCGTAAGAGCGAACCCGACTAACAATGGGTGCATACATAGCGTCAACAATGCCAAAGTCGGCAAATAGAAATGGGCCACCACTCTGTGTAAGAGCATATTCCCACATGGCTTCGAGCCGCGAAAACTCCCACTTCGCACGTTCACTTAAATCAATACTCGCTGAGACGCGGCCAAAGTTCATAGGGCATTCGTCGCGGATGGCCCCAAACCCGCCGTGCATTTCATGAGCAATACTACGCGCCATTGCCCGTATTTTTTGGTCTTTGGGCCACCAGTTTTTATCGGGGTAGGTTTCCGCCAAATATTCCAAAATCGCCATGCTGTCCCAAATGCTTTGATCGCCGTCTATCAATACTGGTACTTTCTTTGACGGTGAAAAATCGTAAAAATGATTGCTAGCCGTCGACATATCAAAGGGGGATAAAACCTCTTCAAACTCGACGCCAAACATTTTCATGGCGAGCCAAGGCCTTAACGACCAAGACGAGTATTTTTTATTTGCAATGATGAGTTTCAAGCCCACGGCATTCTCCTTTTCTTTGGGTGGTTTTATGGTTTTTTAAATACTGTATTGCCCGCCCATCCAAAACCACAAGCCCAAGCCCGATTAAACCCATACCGTAAATATGTGCCCATGTCAGTTGCTCCCCGAGGAAAGTAGTTCCAAGAAGCACCGCACTCATCGGGATTAACAAGGCAACGAGGGATATATTGGTCGCCCCGCCCTTAGCCAGAATACGAAAGAAGATCACATAGGCAAGAGCGGTCGAAATAAACCCAAGAGCAAGCATGGCCCAGATGGTCGGCGCGCTTGGTGTGCTCAATGTCCACGGTCTGTCCACTATCAACATAATTGGCAACATCATGATGGTCGTTGCCGTAACTTGGCCCCACGCACCAATGAGTGGGGCAACTTTCATGGCTTTTAATTGCCGCCCATATACGGACGCAAAAGCATAGGACAGTGCCGCGCCTAGACAGGCGAGCATAGCGAATGCTGACAGATCAAAACCATTGGTGAGATCATTTTTAAGCATGATACCAATCCCAATAATACCCAAAATAATCCCAGCCAATTTCGCAGGATTGATATGCTCGTCACTGGTAAGGAAATGTGCCACTAACACGGTAAATATAGGCGTGGTGGCGTTTAAAATGGCAGCAAGGCCAGACGCAATTTGAGTTTGCCCGTAAAAGATGAGGCTAAAGGGTACGAGATTATTGAGCAGGCCCATGCCGAAAAACACCGTGATAAGCGGCAATGGGAGCTTTACCCCAACACCACTTCGCCAGATCACCACAAATAAAGTCACCGCCGCAAGGAACACGCGGGAAAACACCAATGTAAATGGCGGGATTTCTACCAAAGCAATTTTGGAAAAAAAGAACGACCCACCCCAAATCACTGATAATGCCAGCAGCAATACCCATTCCGTTTTTCCCATTTTTAAGTCTGTTTGCATAACGCTCTCCTGTTGTGTCGTAGTTTATATGTGGGGTAAATAGAAATTCACGCTCGCCGTATTCGGACTTCGATATTTTTTACGGGGTGGAAAATACCAATGAACTACCCTATACAAGGTTAAGGAATGGAGGCGATGCCATGCTAGATTTTGAGGAATGTGACGCTGCCCGTCTGCGCAGTGATCCTGCCTATGACGGGTTATTTTTTATCGCAGTCAAGACCACAAAAATATATTGCCGCCCCATATGTCCAGCGAAATCATCTTTACGGAAAAATATTTTGTTTTATCCCAGCGCAGCCGCGTGCGAGGACAGAGGCTACCGCCCTTGTCTTCGCTGTCGACCAGAAGCGGCCCAATTTGCCCCCGCATGGAACGGAACAAAAACAACCGTCACACGCGCACTCAAACTTATAGAACAAGGCGCACTTGATAATAAGTGCATGGAAGAATTTGCAGGCAAATTAGGCATTGGTTCCAGACAACTAAGCCGCCTGTTTCAAAAACACTTGGGCACAACCCCTACACAAATGGCCAAAACCACGCGTGTGCAACGGGCCAAACGCCTGCTTGATACAACCAATTTCTCCATGACCGACATTGCCTTTAAATCTGGTTTCAAATCCCTACGCCGATTTAACACCGTGTTCAAAGAAACCTATAGACGCGCCCCGTCCGAGATAAAGCGGAAATTAGGTTGATCACAGTGAACCCGCCTTAGCCGCGCCATTTTCCATTTGGTTTAAAGGCTGCAAACACAAAGGCAAAGGTGACGTCATAATTGACCAATTGCCATTGCCCATTTGTGTCTTGTCGCTCAACGCGAACACTGCCTATATCTCGGCCTTGGCCAATGGTTCTCGCGCCTAATGCCGAAGTTTGCCCATGCGTCCATATAAGCCGCAAGCCATTTTCTTCTATTCTTCCAGCCTTTGCAATTTTGGTCATCCGCCACGCCGTATCGCCAACAACAACTATACGCTCCATACGTTTAAACCCTTTTGGCATTTTCACATGCACATTAAACGGTTCGCCTGTCGTATCATAGCTTACATAAGGGTTTTGCCCGTATCTACGCGCTTTAGGATCATTCGGGACAAGCACATCTGCATTTGGGTAGCGGGCTTTAAAATGTGAAAACGGTATAATTTTAGCTGGCAAACGTGTGAGTGTCTTGCCCGTGTGCGCGCCAACAATTGCTCGCCCCGTAAATTGTTGCCACCAAGATTGCGTCGTCCGGTCATACATAACCAAATCAGAATTGCGCAGCAAACCCGACACCCCAAAGCTAGTCTTAACGCCGTCAATGGTGCGCTCATACACAATCGCGGCATTACAAAGGGGGCAAAATGTCACAGCCACTGGCACACCTGCAATGACGTCATTAGCAATTTCGTGCCACATAAGCACCGACAATGGATAGGCTTTTACCGTGCCATTAACCTCCAAGGCAATCACTGGTTCTTTGGGGCGATAATGCACATGAGACGCACTTTTAAACTGAGGATTGTCAATGGCGGGAATACCGTCCTTTGGGGGCCCACCGGCGCTAAATTCTGATGATAAACCACTATGCTTTGTAAAATCTGTATCTGGCCAATCCCATTGATTTGGCCAACCACTTTGTGCAAATGCGGTTGAGGTCACCAAAAATAACATGCCCATAATCAACGGGTAAAATAGTTTTTTCATACCAATATCTCCACATCAAAATGTCTCAGTTCATTTTACAAACTAAATGGGCAAACGACCAATCAATATGGTTCACAATGTCTGGATAATTGCGTGATTAAACGTGTGAGTATTGTATCTGTTATGCGACTTATTAGGCGACACAAACAAAAAATCATGGTATTTCATACACACGACCCCGCCATCTTTTCTTACCTCATTGAAATGAACGCTAAATATGTCTATCCAAATATCCGGTGCATTTGCTAAAAATATTTCGAGCGCTAAGTTGCGCTTGGATGTGCACCAAACCATCACCGCCCTTGCCAAGGCGGCTATTGAAATTTCTCATCTTTGTGCTCGCGGGCCATTAGACACAGACTTTGGTTCGTTAGCAGGCAGCGCCAATTCTGACGGGGACGCGCAGAAATCTCTCGACGTGCGGACGGACGAAATTATTACATCGGCCCTTAAAGGCACACCGACTGCCTATTATGCATCCGAGGAACAAGAGGGGATCGTCACGCTGGATAGGGATAAGCCTTTAGCTGTCGCGTCCGACCCTTTGGACGGCTCATCCAATATAGATACCAATGTGTCTATTGGTACAATTTTTTCCATTTTCAAGGCGAGGCAAACTGCCGAAGCGTCTTTCATGCGAGCAGGGCGCGAACAATTGGTCGGCGGGTTTTTCGTGTACGGCCCTCAGACGTCTTTGGTCATTACGGCGGGAAACGGAACAGAGCTTTATGTGCTAGACCGAGAGGAAGGTGTATTTAAACTGGCCATTGCCAAAATGCATATCCCTAAAGACGCCCACGAATACGCCATCAATGCGTCCAACTTTCAAAGCTGGCATACTCCCATTCGTACATATATTGAAGATTGCCAATTGGGCGCTTTCGGGCCTCTACAAAGAAAACAAAATATGCGCTGGATTGGATCTTTGGTCGCAGACGCCAATCGAATTTTAATGCGCGGTGGTATTTTCCTTTACCCAGAAGATACAAGACAAGGGTACGAAAATGGGCGTCTGCGTCTTTTGTATGAAGCCAGCCCAATTGCCTTTATCATCGAGCAGGCAGGCGGAGCGGCAACAAATGGGCAGTCCCGTATTTTAGACATAGAATTAAACACCTTGCATGAACGGGTTCCGCTTGTCTTTGGGTCTGTTTATCCTGTATCACAGGTTAAAACATATTATCAAAATCAGGTAGACTCATGACCAACCCCCTTCATAATGATTTATCGAATGCGATACGTTTTTTGTCTATGGACGCGGTTGAGGCGGCGAATTCTGGTCATCCTGGTGCGCCGATGGGATTGGCGGACGCGGCGACGGTTTTGTTTACTAAGCATTTGAAAATAGATCCGACCGCGCCTAATTGGCCTGATCGGGATAGGTTTGTTCTGTCTGCTGGTCATGCATCGATTTTGCAATATTCCCTGCATTATCTGCTGGGCTATTCTGACATGACCATAGAGCAGATTAAAAACTTTCGCCAATTTGGTGCCATCACGGCGGGCCATCCTGAATATGGTCATGTGCAGGGGGTGGAGGCGACAACGGGGCCGCTGGGCCAAGGGATTACCATGGCGGTGGGCATGGCTCTATCTGAGCGGATGCAAAATGCAAGATATGGCGACGCTATTTGTGATCATTATACTTACGTTATGGCGGGCGACGGGTGTTTGATGGAAGGGATTAGCCACGAGGCTATCGACTTTGCAGGTCATGCGCGGCTAGGCAAGTTAATCCTCATGTGGGACGATAACAATATTACCATTGACGGGGGTACTGATTTGTCCACCTCGACCGATCAATTGGCGCGGTTTGCGGCCAGCGCTTGGCATGTGCAGGCGGTGGACGGCCACGACGAGGCGGCGATAGATCAGGCGATTACTGCCGCCAAAGCCAATCCTGATAGGCCGAGTTTCATTGCCCTTAAGACGGTGATTGGCAAGGGGTGCGCGACTAAGTCTGGCACCAATAAAGTCCACGGCGCGCCTTTGGGGAGCGACGAAATTGCAGCGACGCGTAAAAGCCTTGGTTGGGACGCGCCCGCTTTTGAAATCCCCAAACCTATATTATCTGCATGGAGAGACGCAGGGACGCGCCATAAAAAGACCCGGCTTGATTGGGAAATCTCCCTCATAAATTCAGGCAAAGCGAACGCATTTAACCAAGCCTATAAAGGTGACCTCCCAGGTGATTTGCGCGCCCGCATGGACGGGTTTATCAAATCTATTGTGAGGACTGCGCCCAAGATCGCCACCCGCAAAGCTTCACAAAACGCCCTTGAAGTGGTCAATGATGTCTGCGCCAACACTATCGGCGGCTCGGCGGATTTAACGGGGTCTAATAATACACTCACCGACGGCATGGGGATCGTTTCAAGTGGGAACCGCTCGGGCCGCTATATTTATTACGGTGTGCGCGATCACGCAATGGCAGCAATTATGAACGGCATAGCCTTGCACGGCGGGTTTATTCCTTACGGCGGCACATTCTTTGTCTTTGCAGGCTATATGCTGGGCGCTATGCGTCTGTCGGCTTTGATGGGACTGCGCACGATTTATGTGTTGACCCATGACAGTATTGGTCTGGGCGAGGACGGGCCGACCCATCAACCCGTTGAGATGTTGGCCACATTACGCGCCCTGCCTAATATGCATGTGATCAGACCGGCGGACGCGGCGGAAACGGCGGAAGCCTGGGAATGTGCCTTGCTTGCAGATAAAACCCCAACCTCTCTCGCGCTCACCCGCCAAGGCCTGCCGAGCTTACGCACCTCCCACACATCTGAGAACATGGTGGCCAAGGGCGCCTATGTGCTACGCGGCACGGGCGGCACGCGCCACATTACCATATTGGCCACGGGCTCTGAAGTGCATCTGGCAGTCGAGGCGGCGGAAACTCTCACCAAAGACGGGATCAATGTGGCCGTGGTCTCTATGCCGTGCTGGGAACTCTTCGAGGCCCAAAGCCAAGACTATAAAGACGAGGTGCTAGGAGACGCGCCCCGCATGGCTATCGAGGCTGGGGTAAGCTTTGGTTGGGAGCGTTATATAGGGTCAGCAGATCACTTTATTGGCATGGACGGGTTTGGGGCGTCTGCGCCTGCGCCCGCACTGTTTGAACATTTCGGCATCACAGTCGAGGCCGTACTGGCCAAAGCCAAAGAGATATTAACTTAGGAAAAGAATAGAAGGACACAACACAATGGCGATGATTACCTTAAGACAACTCCTCGACCACGCAGCCGAACATGATTACGGCGTGCCCGCCTTTAACATCAATAATATGGAACAAGTGCTCGGGATTATGGCGGCGGCGGACGAGGTGGACGCGCCCGTGATCTTGCAGGCGTCTCGTGGGGCGCGGAGCTACGCTGGCGATATTATGTTGGTTAAATTGGTGGAAGGGGCTCTTGCCATGTATCCCCATATTCCCATCTGTTTGCACCAAGACCACGGCAATAACGGAGCCACATGTTTCTCGGCCCTGCAAGCTGGGTTTAGCTCTGTGATGATGGACGGATCACTCGAGGCCGACGCCAAGACCCCAGCTAGTTACGAGTATAATGAGACCATCACCAAATATGTCACCGAGGTGGCCCATAATGTGGGGGCTAGTGTCGAGGGAGAACTTGGTTGTCTGGGATCACTTGAAACTGGTATGGGCGAGGCCGAAGACGGGCACGG
>JAESQI010000195.1 GCA_016765255.1 Robiginitomaculum sp.
ATCGTCTCGCTGGCTTTATCAGGGCCAATGGATACGGCGATAGTTTCGGTCGCTGTACCTGCTTCTTGCATGCGCACGGCTTGTTCTACAGAGATTTCGTCAAATGGGTTCATGGACATTTTTACATTGGCCAGATCAACACCGCTCTCGTCGGACCGCACCCGCACTTTAACATTAAAATCAAGCACACGCTTGACAGGAACAAGGACTTTCATTGGAGGCTCTCCCTAGATTTATATTCAACTATGTTCATATGCGGCATTTTGAAGGTGTGCGCAAGCAGTGTTAGAATAGTGTGTCTAAATTTTTCACTTTTGATCTGGTAATTTATATTTCCAGTTTCTGACCGCATAAATCAAGCCGATAAACCCCATCAGACATCCCGCCCAGCCGTTAAGGTTGGTGAAATATGCGAAATACGCCATCACAAGCGCCACGCCCACATTGCCCCAATGGGTAAAGACAGATTGTTGCGTGATGATAAATTCGTAATCGGTGAGAGACAATAATTCCCGCTTTTTGATGACATGTCTGTGCATGAAGGCAAAAAGGGCGTGAATGATCGCAAAACCAACCCCGAAATAGGCGAGAATTATTCCAGAATCTTCGAATGTCATCTGCATACGTTGAAATTGTGTTGCGTCGCCGCTAAGGCTTGTAATGGCCGCAAATAGGCTGTCAAAAGCAAATCTGAGAGGGTAGGCTAGGTACAAGACAACAAATAACAAAATTGAGTTGAGAAAGATAATATGTTTGTCGGCAACACCGTAGCGGCGAAAAAATGTGAAATGATGATTCCAAATTCCGATCAAAACGGCAAAGGCGGCAGTTACGGGAATAATTGAAAACAAAAACCCTGACAGGTCGGACATGGTTTGCGGCGGACTGGCGGCAGATATCAACATACCAAAAGCCAGCGCGAAAACAATATCAGACAAGTTTTCTATGCGCGTTACCGCTTCGCCTCGCCAGCGAAAATTAGGATCGTGATCAAGCCCCTTGCTAATACTACCGCGTATCATTTACTGCTCCCCGCCCAATTTTCCAGTCGAATTCCTGGCACTCGGGAGAATTCTTTTAGGTTATTTGTTACCAGCACCAAGCCAAGGGCCCGTGCATGCCCAGCAATCATTTGGTCATAAGGGCCAATGGGTAGGCCCTTTTTAGATAATTCAGCGCGGAGTTGGCCCGTATGAGCCGCCGCCATTTCGTCATAATCCGCCACGGTAAGCCGGGCGGCAAACCCTTCAATGGTGCGCAGGTTTTCATCAGGACGGCTTGATTTTTCAGCGCCGTAAATCAGCTCCATCAGGGTAATACTCGAGATACACATTTGCCCGTCACGGCGCACGAAAGCTTCGCGCACTTGCTCTGGTTTATTCTTGATTGTGTAAATGACGATATTTGTATCCAGCATGTACTTTAGCATTTACAGTTCGTCGCGGATTTGATCGTTGGGCTGATCCCTTGTTGCCATGAAATCAGATGTCACGCTCTCACCTGCAAACCAGCTATCCCAAGCTTGTCCTGCTGGCACAATTAAGCGTGTTTTACCAATAACAATTATGTCGACTTTTTTGACACTGTCAGGAAAGGCAACGGGCTTTGGCAGGCGCACGGCCTGACTTTTGTTGTTTTTAAAAATGCTGGCCTGTACCATAGTTTTACCTTTGTATATGCGATTTGTATATACCAACGTAAATTGGATATGTCAATGGTATATGCCTACCGCTCGCCGCCTGGTACCCACTTCACATCTGTCTCGCCTTGGTTGTTACACCAGCGTGCGGCGACGAATAAATAATCCGACAGGCGGTTAATGTATTTTAGGGAGAGGGGGTTTATGGTTTCGGTTCTGGCCATGGTGACAATTTCTCGCTCGGCGCGGCGGGTTATGGCGCGGGCGAGGTGTAGGTAGGCGGCAGGAGGTGTGCCGCCCGGAAGGACAAATGTTTTTAGAGGTGCGATGTCTTTATTCAGGTGGTCAAGCTCCGTCTCTAACCTGTCAATTTGGCTTTGCACAACACGCAGAGCTTTGCTGTCATCTTCCAGTGTTGGTGTGGCGAGGTCTGCGCCCAGATCAAACAAATCATTTTGGATGCGCGATAGACTCTGTCCCAGTTCAATATGGTCGATGTGCAAGCGGGCCAGACCAATGGCGGAATTGGCTTCGTCCACTTCGCCGTAAGCCTTGACGCGAAAGCAGTCTTTTTCGACCCGCGAACCATCCGCCAAACCTGTCGATCCATCATCGCCTGTGCGGGTGTAAATTTTGTTTAATTTGACCACTTACGAACCTGCGTTTTTCTTGAGGTATAGTGCCAGCATTAAAATACAAATAGCCACGGCTTGCGCCATGACCCGCATTCGCATGAGTTTGTTAGATTTTAGCTGTGCTGCTTTATCGGTTTTGAGCATATTGATCATGCCTAAAACCAATGTCACTGCTACGGTCAATAAAGCGCCCGCCATGAGAATATTTAAAAACATATCGTGTCCTTTTTTGGTCTTATAGAGCAGGAATATAGCAAGGTCTATGGTTTCTCTCTTTCAAAATTCTTTCGAAAATGAGAAGGGCTTACCGATAAATGCTTGCCAAAATGATCGCGTAATGTGGCACTGTCCTTAAAGCCTACCGATTGGGCTATAATCTATGGCCTTCATATTCACGCGGCACTGGCTGTTCAATAATTGTGCTTGCCCGCCTTGTCGATGTGTGGGTGCGACAAGGCGGCGGGCCACGTGGTTGGCAATCTCCGCGCCAAAATCTCGCCTGACAATGTGCAGGCATAAAGCACATTTGGTATAATTTTAATATCTGGGTATTGATCTGCTAAAGCTTTAGTATCCACCTTTTTAGGTCTAAACCCCCCGTCTTCCAGACGGGTAGCTTTAGCGTAAATTGTAAGCTTATGACAGAAGACCTCCCAAATATGAAACCGGCTTGCCGGTAAAGTTTCATATTTGGGAGGTCTTCTGTCATGCAATACCAAAAAGGTAAACATTGCGTTTTTTATCATAGATATCATCTCGTATGGTCAACAAAGTATCGCTATCAGGTTTTACAAGGGGATATCCGCTTGCGTATTCGGGATATTATCCGCCAAGTTTGCAACGAAAACGGTGTTGATATTATTAAGGGTGTCATCTCAAAGGATCACGTCCATATGTTTGTGTCTGTGCCTCCAAAACTATCCATCAGTGATTTTATGCGAAAGGCTAAGGGGCGTTCGTCGCGCAAAATACAGATGGAATTCCCGGAGCTAAAAAAACGCTACTGGGGTCGTCACTTTTGGGGCAGGGGGTATTTCTCGACAACAAGCGGTCAGATCACAGACGATATCATACTTCAGTATTTAGAAGCTCATAATCCTACCGACGCCAGTCGGTAGTGGTTTAGTCCCTACGTCTTGTCGCGGTCATAGGTGAGGGCCATAAATACATCTTCAAGGTCAGGTTCTTCGGTGCGTAGATCTGCAATTGTGATCCCCGTTGATTTTATCTGCTCCAATAATTTCATGATCGAAGTTTCCCCCGTTCGAAAGGAAATCGCTATATTTCCATCTTGCTTTAAAACACCCCCAAGAGATTTAATGTTGCTAGGTATTTTTCTAAGCCTTGTAGCGGGGGTAAGGATTAAGGTTTTTTGGTCAAGACGTTTTAGGAGAGTGTCTTTGTTTTCATTGGCGGTAATTTCGCCGTTGTGGATAATGGCAATTCGGTCACATAGGCTTTCCGCTTCTTCCAGATAATGGGTGGTGAGAATAATGGTGGTGCCGGTTTTGTGTAACTCTTCCACATATTTCCACAATTGACGACGAAGCTCTATATCCACCCCTGCGGTCGGTTCATCTAAAATCAAAACGGGTGGGTTATGCACCAAGGCTTTGGCAATCAAGAGCCTGCGCTTCATGCCGCCAGAAAGTTGACGCACATAGGCATCGCGTTTATCCAAAAGCCCAAGGGCGTCTAAAATTTCGTCCGAGCGGCGTTCGGATTTGGGAACGCCGTAAAAACCCGCTTGGTTTTCCAACGCTTGCCACGGCGTGAAATACACATCCATGGCAATTTCTTGCGGTACAACACCGATGGAGGCCCGCGCCATCCGTGTTTGGCTATCAATATCATACCCGCAGATTTCAGCCTTGCCGCTGGTTTTGACCACCAAGCCTGCTAAAATATTGATCAGTGTCGACTTGCCCGCCCCATTTGGGCCAAGCAGCCCAAATATAGACCCTTTAGGTATGACCAAATCAATATTATCCAGCGCAGTTATGGCTGGAGATTTCTTGCTTGGCTTATAGGTTTTGCAAAGATTGGTTAGGGCAATGGCTGGAAGGGCGGAATGGGGCATATGGTGTAAACTCGCACGCTAGTGATTGACCTGATCTATAGAGTGAAATAGATAAGAGCTAACAGCCTTTAGTCAACCCGAAATGAGATGTTCCATGCCCGAGACCAATCAACCCGAAATTATACCCGTGCAAGACCACCGTGTTGCCTGTGACGGCGGCGGGGGCGCGCTTGGACATCCAAAAGTTTATATGGATATGGGGCAAAACCATTCCGTCCAATGTAAATATTGTGACCGCAAATTTGTTCTGAAGTCTTAGGGCGCTTATCAATTCAAACAATCCGGGTGATTGCTGATATTCTCTTTCATCTCGCCCTTCTCATTATCCCCTATCATTATCGTTTTTCTTAGCCCTATATTTTATACGGAAAGCGTTGTAAATTTCATATATAATTCACTCTATTAAACTAGTTTAATAGAGTGAATTATATATAGGTTTTTTAGGTGTAACTTGTCACATCTAGATTTTCACATCATTTTCGAGTGGTGGAGGGTATAGATATGCAAGCCCTAATCTGCTACAAATGTATAGGTTCGCATATAATTGTCGCGACTTACGGGATGACCATTCACTGTTTTTGGGGTAAAGCGCGAAGATTTTGCGGCCCGTTTAGCAGCGCGGATAAAATTGCCTCTATATCTTTTGGCCTTTACCGAAATGAGCTCGGTCGAAACCACTCTGCCCCGCGCATCAATATTGAGACTTAAAATCACAATTGCGCCAATGCCGCGTCTTTTAGCGGTGCGGGGATAATGGGGTTTTCGTGCAGTCTTTACGGTCACATCTATTACGGACTTAAGCCCTCGGCTTGATTTTTTCTGGTTCTGCAGTGTTGGTACTATTTTTACACGACGCCCTTGAGGCCCACCACTGAGCGTATTTGTATTTCCGCCCTTATTATAAATAGACTGTGCCGTTTTAAAACTAAGAGCTTTTGATGGTTGATCTAGCATATCAATAGAGAGTTGCTCTTGCCTGTTAAGGTCACTCCACTGGGAAATATAGAGCGCCCTCGCTAAAGCAATATCTTTGGCATTGGATTTGACCTCGTATAAAGTTTCCGAATATTGAGCCCATGCAGATTTTTCATGCACGTTCAGGGCAGATATTTGAAACCGCGCCGCTTTTGTGTAGGGATTCTCAGGCGATTGTTTAACAAAATCTCGCCAACGGGCCAACCTGACCCCTGTCCTCATTTCTGTTATAATGTTTTGATACGCACGGTGTTGTTGTTGATTTAAGGTCAGGTTATGGGCGATAGTCTTCGCCCGATAATGCATATAGGCAACGCAAACCAATATCAGAAATCCGATCAGGACGGACGCTATAATGACATAGCTAGATAAAGTGTTAGGGGGACGAATTGTGCCTTCTAAACTTTCTTGCGTAGCCTTTGTCATATTTTTACCTTGAGCCATGTTATGTGAAAATGGAAACTAAGGTCACAATTTGGCAAAAATGGGGCAATTTTATATAAGCCTTTTTTATATAAACCTTGAAAACCATAGCTACCCCGCGCACACTCATAATATGGCTGATTCACAACAAAAAATAGATAAAAATGCACATGTGGTTCTGGTAGATGGATCAGGGTATATTTTTCGTGCTTATTACGCTCTGCCTGCTCTTACGCGGCGCTCGGACGGGCTGGTGATTGGCGCGGTGGCTGGGTTTTCCAATATGTTGTTTAAGCTGTTGCGCGAACAAACAGGCCAAGACCGTCCGACCCATTTTGCCGTTATATTTGATGCCAAAGGTAAAACTTTTCGCAGCGAAATTTATGAACAATATAAAGCTCATAGACCGCCTGCGCCCGAAGACCTTGTGCCACAATTTCCTCTCGTGCGGGACGCGACGCGTGCCTTTGGTGCCCTCGCCATTGAAACCCCCGGATTTGAGGCTGATGATATTATTGCATCTTATGCTCATCAAGCGGAAGCAAAGGGGGCGCGGGTCACAATTATTTCCAGTGACAAAGATTTGATGCAACTGGTGAGCGATAATATCCGCATGATTGACACAATGAAGAACAAAATATTTAACCGCGAAGAGGTTGTCGAGAAATTTGGTGTCGGCCCAGAGCGAGTGATAGATGTGCAAGCTTTAGCGGGCGATAGTGTTGACAATGTCCCAGGTGTGCCGGGTATTGGTATTAAGACGGCAGCTTTACTGATAAATGAGTATGGTGATCTAGATACATTACTTGAACGGGCTGGCGAGATTAAACAAAATGCGCGGCGGGAAAAACTCATTGCCAATAAAGATTTGGCTCTAATATCGCGCAAATTAGTGACCTTAAAACGTGATATGGATTTAGATATTCCGCTTGAAGATTTAGCGGTGCAAGACCCTAATCCTCGTGAATTGCTGGCATTTTTAGACGCCATGACCTTTCGCACATTGACCAATCGTGTCATGGCCGCTTTGGGCGAAGGGGAAACGGATAGTTTGCGAGCAGATGATGTCGTCCCCGCAGTCGAACTTGACCTGCCCGTCTTTGATAAAAGCAAATACGAATGTGTGCAAGACATTGGACGGCTCCAACATTGGGTAGACCGCTGCACGCAAATCGGTGTGTGCGCGGTTGATCTGGAAACGGATAGTCTCGACAGCGCAGCGGCCAATATTGTTGGTGTGTGTTTGGCGGTGGCTGATAATGAGGCCTGTTATATTCCGCTTGGCCATGTGGGCGGCGGTGATCATTTAGGGGACGGAGCGCCAATGCAAATTCCTATGCTGGCAGCTCTCGACATATTAAAGCCGATGCTACACGACACCAGTATTTTGAAAGTAGGGCAAAATTTTAAATACGATCTGGGCGTTTTTCAAAGATATGAACTTTTTCCAACCCCTTATGATGATACCATGCTTATGTCATATGCACTTGGGTGCGGCCTTCATCGCCACGGTATGGACGAGCTTGCAGATCGCCATTTCGGGCACTCAGCCATTTCGTTTAAAGATATAGCAGGGACAGGCAAAGCCCAGAAAACCTTTGACCAAATAGATTTGGAAACAGCAACACCTTATGCCGCCGAGGACGCAGATGTCACTTTACGGCTTTGGAAGTTTCTCAAACCAAAACTGGCCCAAGAGCAGGTTGCGACTGTCTACGAAACTTTGGAGCGGGGCATGGCGAAAGTGGTTGCGGCTATGGAAAATGAGGGTATCAAAGTTGACCGAGCCGTTTTGGCGCGGCTATCTGCGGATTTCGAACAAAAAAAATGTGCACTCGAAGCAGAGGCCCACGAAATTGTCGGGCGGCACTTTAATCTGGCAAGTCCCAAACAACTCGGCGAAATTTTGTTTGACGACCTTGGCCTGCCTGGTGGTAAAAAAACCAAGACAGGCGCGTGGCAAACGGGTGCAGGTGTATTAGAGGGTTTGGCAAATGCCCACGCCCTGCCCAAGCTGGTTCTGGATTGGCGACACTATGCCAAACTTAAATCTACTTATACCGATACTCTACCCTTACAAATCAACCAACGTACGGGCCGTATTCATACAAGTTTTTCATTGGCATCCACGACGACGGGGCGATTGTCTTCGTCTGACCCGAATTTGCAAAACATCCCCATTCGCACCCAAGATGGCCGCAAGATCAGGGAAGCTTTTACCTGCGAGGCGGGGCATATTTTGGTGGCGGCTGATTATAGTCAGGTTGAATTGCGTGTACTTGCCCATGTGGCAGACCTTACTTCAATGAAGCAAGCCTTTGCTGACGGGGTGGATATTCACGCTATGACGGCCAGTGAAATGTTTGGTGTGCCGATCAAGGATATGGAGGCGTCCGTTCGTCGCCGTGCCAAGGCTATAAATTTCGGGATTATTTACGGCATTTCTGCCTTTGGCTTGGCCCATAATTTGGGCATTAGCCGCTCCGAGGCCAAAGAGTATATCGACAGTTATTTTAAAAAATTTCCGGGTATTAAAGCCTATATGGAGGCTGCCAAAGATGAGGCACGTGAGCATGGATATGTGAAAACGCTTCTGGGGCGTAAATGCCATATTAGGGGTATAAATGACAAAGGGCCGGGGCGCGGGTTTGCTGAACGCCAAGCCATTAACGCCCCCATTCAAGGGGGGGCTGCTGATATCATGCGCCGCGCTATGATGGCTATGCCGCAAGCCTTAAAAAAGGTCGAGGGGGCGCGTATGCTTTTGCAAGTGCACGACGAATTGATATTCGAAGTGCCTGAGGCCCGCGCTGATGAATTGATTGGCGTGGTGAAACCTGTTATGGAAAATGCATGTGCGCCCGCTATAAAATTAAGCGTACCATTGGTGGTCGATGCCAAAGCCGCCCATAATTGGAATGATGCCCATTAACAGGAGAATGATATGCATATGAAAAAAACCCTTTTATTAGGATGCGTCCTCACCGCTTTATTTATAAGCAGTTGCAATGCAGAAGAAAAAGCCCGCGCGAAAATAGAAGATCACATCGGTGCTATTGCTGCTTCAATCGAGAATGCGGAACGACCTATTAAAGATAAAGAAAATGACAGCATTCGGAAAGCCGCCGAGGTTTTGAAATTTAGCGGTGTAGCTCCTGGTATGACCGTGGTGGAATTGGAAGCAGGGAGTGGGTATTACACGGAAATTATATCGCGGATTGTCGGCCCGAATGGTTCCATCTTGATGCAAAATCCTGCCGCATTTGATGCCTTCTTAAAGCCAGAGGATATGGCAAAAAGATTGGCGTCCCTTTCCAATGTCACTTTGTCTAAGTCCAATTTTGACGCGCTTGATATGCCTGATCAAAGCGCCGATATTGTCACATGGTTTCTTGGGCCGCACGAGCTGTTTTACACACCAAAAGGGGCAAGCTCTCTTGGCGATGCTGACAAGTCATATGGTGAAATTTACCGTGTTCTCAAACCGGGTGGTGTGTTTATTGCACTGGATCATAAAGCGGCAAGCGGCGCGCCTGAAACAACGGGCGGCGATACACACCGTATTGACCCAGCGCGTGTTCAAGCCCGCGCAGAAGCGGCAGGGTTTAAACTCATTGACACCAGCGACGTTTTAGCAAATGCGGAAGACGACTATGACATTATGGTGTTTGATCCTAAAGTGCGGCGCAAAACCGACCGGTTTTTACATAAATATATCAAACCAAAATAGGATATCTACACATGACAAAACTCGTACTCTGTCGTCACGGGCTAAGCGAATGGAATTTGCAAAACCGCTTTACGGGCTGGGTAGATGTGGATTTGACAGAAAAGGGTATTGCTGAGGCCAAACTTGGCGGTGAATTATTAGCGGGCGCTGGCATTCGCTTTGACGAAGCTTATACCTCTTACCAAACTCGGGCCATCCGTACATTGTGGCTCGCCTTACGCGCCCTTGATCAATGTTATCTGCCGGTGACCAAAGATTGGCACTTAAATGAGCGTCATTACGGCGGCCTTTCAGGGCTGAATAAACAAGAAACGCGAGATAAACACGGGGAAGAACAAGTGCATATCTGGCGCCGCAGTTATGATATTCCGCCGCCGATTATTGGCATGGATCATAAATACCACCCGTCTAATGATCCTCGTTACGCTGATCTTGATCCAAAGGATTTGCCAGGCGGGGAAAGTTTAAAGATGACCTTGGAGCGGGTCATTCCTTATTTTGATACCGAGATTGCACCAAAAATAATAGCCGGAAAAACACTCCTGATCTCTGCCCACGGCAATTCCCTACGCGCCCTCGTTAAGCATCTTTTTCATGTGCCTGACAAAGACATACCAAGCTACGAAATCCCAACCGGCAATCCATTGGTGATAGACCTTAAAGACGGTACTCTTGATGTGATTTCCGCCCATTACCTTGATAAAAGCAGAGCCAAAGATTTGCCTAAGGTTTAGAATGTTGTTCATTCCCAACATCACTAGCTATTGGCCCATGGGTCAAGTACGGGGAGGTGATAGGAAGATTTATATACCCATCTTGCTCTCCGTCATACCCGCCCCTTTGGCGGGTATCCATGTTGATTAATGTTTCGCTCTATCCATGGATACCCCACACAGGGTGGGGTATGACGAAGAGGAGATGTGATTATAGTGTAAATATTAAGAAGTTTAGGAACGAGTATCTTTCCACGCCAACTTCCAAAACCTATAGCTGAGCAATACCGAAGCGGTAAGCAAGCTAAGCAACAAACCGTACCACACGCCCTTAGCACCAAGTGGGGTTTGGAAGGCGAGATATGCGGCCATTGGGAATCCGATCACCCAATAGCTAATTCCGCCCCCCACCATGGGCCAACGCACATCTTTCATGCCGCGCAGGATTTGATTGCCCGCCACTTGCACCGCGTCAAAAAACATGAAGGCGGCAGCGATGGGGATGAAGCTTGCCACGAGAGCAATAACTTGCACATTGTCAGGATCTTGTGCGTCAAGATAAAGGCTAGAAATAAAATCTGGAGCCAAGGTAATCGGGATGGCGAAACACATGATGCCAATCACAGAGACAAACATGGTGAGCAAGCCAGCGCGTTGCACCGCTTTTTGGTCTTGCGCGCCAACAGCCAAACCAACGCGAATGGCACCTGCCATAGAAATGCCCCACGGCAACATAAAGGCGAGAGCGGCTAGGTTAAGAGCAATTTGGTAAGCGGCCACTTCCATAATCCCGATCCGCCCCATCAGGAGAATACAGGCATTAAACAACATGCCTTCAAATACCGTCGTGATACTAATAGGCCAACCAAGTTTGGCGACCTCTCGCAAACGATGCCAGTGCGGGCGAAACACGTTTTGGAAAATTTTAAACGGAGCGGAAACTTTATCCATATTGATATAGATGATAAAAAACACAAATCCGATGATATATGACATGGACGATGCGATGCCTGCGCCGACCAATCCAAGTTGCGGAAATCCGTACAGTCCGAAAATCAAAAGCGCGTTCAAACCTGCATTGATAACGACCGTCAGGAGAACAAGGATGAGCGGAATTTTTGTTTTGCCAATGGCGGCTAAGAAATTCCTAAGCACCATAGTCCCCAGTGCAAATGGCCAACCAGCGGCAAGTGCCAATACATAGCCGCCAGCTTTGGCAGATTGGACAGGGTCTTGGCCCGCCAATAATGCCAATGGCTCAGCCAGTAGCACAAGCCCCAACATAAAGGGGGCCATCATGACAATCGCCCATAACGCCATGCGCACAGAGTGGCGAACATCTGCGTAATTATCTTTATCTGCGCCGAGAGCTTGAGAAATTAGTGGCGAGACCGCCATGACAGGGCCAAACCCGAGCATCCAGAGCAGGAAATAGACCACAGTACCAAGCGCGGCTGCGGCGAGGTCGGCAGGCCCCAACCTGCCAATCATCAAAATATCAATAGTGAAAATGGAAAATTGCGCCAGTTGGGTCGCTGCCATCGGAACACCCAAGATGAGCAGGGCTTTTAATTCCCCGCCCCATGTGTCGGGCATTGTCGTTTTTTCGTGTGTGAGTTCAGTCATTGTGTACCC
>JAESQI010000196.1 GCA_016765255.1 Robiginitomaculum sp.
CGTTGGGGAGAAGTTGGACATGCCTTTATCATGTTGCGCTCTGGTTTTGAACTTGACAGTGATGGTTTAACTAAATTTTGCAAAGACCGATTAGCCAGCTTCAAAACCCCAAAATACTTTAGTCCGGTTTCGGATTTCCCGCGCACTGCCGCTGGTAAAATCCGCAAGCACCTTTTAGCCAAAGCGGCAGGCTAATAATGCGAGCAAACGTCACGATCACCAAAATTTTCTTGCAAGATGACTTTGATAGTTTTGCTGCGCTAAGCGGTGATTTTAATCCAATTCATGTGGACCCTTATTACGCGGCGAACAACAGATTTGGGAAAACGGTCGCGCACGGCGCGCTACTTGTCACAATCCTGCGCGGACTTACAGAGCAACTTATACCGGGCGGAAACCAAATCTCACACCGCATTAAATTCCCGGCACCAACTTATGCGGCACAAAAAATAGAATTTTCAGTTACAATCATATCTCAAGAGAAACGAAGATACCGTATCGCTTTGCAAGTCCGTACCTTAAAGGATGGCGTGGTAACGTGCGAAGGTGAAGCCATAATCGAAGATGAGAAAGAACGTTATGCAGATCGGAGATAAAGTGCATATGGAAAAAGTTTTCTCTGTAGAAGACTTAAAAACATATCACGCGCTCGGTGGGCATTCTGTCACGGATGGCCACATTCCCGAACCGTTATTTGCAGGACTATTTTCATATTTGCTTGGCATGGAACTCCCTGGACTTGGCACGAATTATCTTAAACAGGAAACCGATTATTGTAGAACCGCTCACGTTGGAGACGTGGTGACCGCAAGCGTAGAAATTACGCGCCTACGTCCGGACAAGCATTTAGCCGACTTAAAAACCGTGTGCACAGGGAATGGTGGTAAAATAATTTGTACGGGCCGTGCGATTGTTTATGTAAAGGGTGTGATATGATAAATCTTGAAGGTAAATCTGCGCTGGTGACAGGCTCAACAAGCGGTATTGGCCTTGCCATTGCCACAGGGCTAGCGGACGCTGGCGCCAATGTGATGTTAAATGGATTTGGAAAACTCGAAACCATAGAAATGTTACGAAGTAATTTGGAAAAAACTTCTGGCCATAAAATCAGATACTCGCCTGCCGATATGCGCAAGCCAAGCGAAATTAAAAACATGATAAGCGCAGCACAAAAAGAGTATGGATCAGTAGACATCCTCATCAACAATGCGGGCATTCAGCACGTCAGCCCCATAGAAGATTTTCCAACAGAAAAATGGGACGATATTCTTGCCATCAATCTATCATCAGCTTTTCACACAACACGGCACTGCATAGCGGGAATGAAAAAGTCAGGGTGGGGGCGCATCATCAATATCGCTTCGGCGCATTCACTGGTCGCCTCCCCATACAAAAGTGCATATGTCGCTGCCAAACACGGGCTGGTTGGACTTACAAAAACGGTAGCACTCGAATGCGCACAAGACGGTGTTACTGTAAATGCTATTTCCCCAGGATATGTGCTCACACCTCTGGTCGAGAAACAAATCCCAGATACGGCCAAAGCAAGAGGCATTAGTGAAGAAGCCGTAAAACGTGATGTCCTACTGGCCGCCCAGCCTACCAAGAAATTTGTTAAAGTGGATCAAATTACACAATCGACATTGTTCCTCTGTTCCGATGCTGCCGAAAATATAACAGGGATTAACCTCTCCATAGACGGCGGATGGACAGCACAATGATGAGCGATATTTGGTTTTTATAAAGGAAATTAAACCATACCTTATGCCATGTATCATGTTGTAATTGAGATTTTTTGGCATTTCACCGAACTTAAGTGATTAAAATCAACCAAATATATTGAAAGTTTCGAGTCCTGCATGCAGGCTCAAATTACCTAGCCTTTAGAAATCGCCTTTTATGTGATTTTCCGGCTTTTTATGACCGCCGTGATTTCGGAAAACATTTCACACATCACAAAAAAGTTTTGCAAAAATTTGTATCAATCCACAAAAAAATATATTCTTGCAAATAACTAATTTTCCCTGACAACACAGTCCCCAGGGCCGAAATGAACTTATTTTTATTTTTTTGATAGAGAGGGGCAACTCTGCTTTGAGGCAAATTGTTTCCCAGAATCGACTATGATGTTGTGGGAAAGACGTTCGCGCCCTATCAGCGTTTGATATTTGAAATTAGACCTGTTGGCTAAGTTCACTTCTGCATCAATCCAAATACCGGCAATGCAAATAGGTAAAATAATGACAGGCCTTCGAATAGTCCCGCCAGATTTCTTTTTTATCTTTGCAAATCGGGTAACTCTTTCGTCATATTCCACCACAGTTCCGTCAACATTTACAAGATTAAATCTAACCCAACTCTCATTATCATTACGTAAATAAATTTCAGCTTTATGTGCATAAACTGAGCTCGTATCGGCTCCGGTGTCTAGCTTCGCGACGACTTTAAAACCTTGTTCGCCAACGCGTACATTTTCGAGGTAACCTAATGTGGATGTCTTCGGTACACCAGATACGGACGGAATATCTTGCTTGATATGTGCACACGCTGATAAAGCGAGCGCACATATCACCAATAATAACCCAACAAGGCCGCACCCTTTTGTTGGGTTATTGAGTTGAATTTTCATGTAAGAAAGCCAACCTTTACCAATTCACTCGTACGCCAGCGTAAAACTCGCGACCAATAGGTCGGTTGACATTTGAAATGATGTTTCTCGTATTCCCATGATCTAGACCAGACGGCACAACTGGGCCGAACTTATTGGCAATATTTTTTATGCCAGCGTAAACTTGCGCATTATATTTGTTATCAAATTTATACCGAGCATAAATATCGTGGTAAGATTGGCTTCCAGTATCGAAATAACCAATATCCGTAGGCGCCAGCGTGATATCGTCAACCCCACCGCTTTGATAATGCCATGTATAAGCAAGGCGGAATTCATTCAAGTCCCAGCCAAACTTTGCCCGGAAACGGTCTTTTGGCGTACCTATTTCCCCATTAAAATCCGATAGCTCTGATCCAGTCAGACCCTCAAACTCCGCTTCATTGGATAATGAGTGCGTATAAATAAGCGACATATCAAAATCACCGGGGATAGTTTCCGGCTGAACGGCGTATTTCATCGTAACATCAATGCCTTCGGCTAGCACTTTGTTGAGGTTTTCCTCGCGGTTAACCACTTCAATGACTTCGCCAGTTGACGCATCACGGGTGATCACACCGCAAAAACGGTTATTTGGGAAACTGGCGGCGGCATAACACAAATCAACTGTTGTTTGAGTCGAAATCGTACCAATCGCCCCGTCAATGTTGATACGGTAATAATCAACAATGAACGAGAAATCTGGCAGAGCTTGCGGCGTAAATATGGCTCCAATGGTAAAGGTGTCCGCCGTTTCTTCTTCCAACTGGTTATTACCAGCATTAGGACCGAAAACAGAGCTACCACCTGCATCAAAAGCCAAGCCTGCATTAGCCGGGTCAGCGAAATATGCCTGAATGCCAGCTTCGGCCAGACAGTTCGCCGTGAAAGCCGCCACATTCGGGTTAGTCGTGTCTAAACCAGTGCCATCTGCATTCAGGCCATCACAAGGGTCGTCCAAGCTATCAAAATCACCGCGCTTATCAGAGAAAAACTCTGTAATATTTGGGGCGCGCTGGGAACGTGAATATTGTGCGCGGAACCTTATATCTTCGGAAGGTGCATAACTCCCGCCAACATTATAACTAAAAATCGTTCCAATAGTACTGTAATTCCCAATCCGGCCGGCTAGTTGTGCCGATAAAGCGTGGATTCCAGGCCTGTCCATGATGATCGGAATATCAAGCTCGCCAAAGCCTTCAATCACATCAAAGCTGGCATCAATACTGGGAATAACAGAAATACTAGTTTGTTCCGGTGCGCCGCCTGGAGAGGCCGCCGCGCCTACATCAGGGTCGCCAACGGTAGTTTGACTTTCCTTACGATATTCAAAACCAAAGGCCGCCTTCATGGTTCCAGCTGGGAGTTCATACACATCACCGTTCATATTCCCAGCCACGGTGGTTTGCGACCTTTCTTGCTCTAGCCGTCCCGTGTAACGAATATAATCAGCCATCGCCTCGGTAATAGACCCTTCACCAAAAATATTGAGCGGTATGCATCCAGCCGCACGGGCATCAGCGTCCGTACACTGGAAGCCACTCGCACCGTCCGATTCAATACGCAGGGCATTGCGGATGTTTTGGTAGTTCAGTGCATTTAGCTGCGTTTGTTCTTGTTCATATTTTCCGTAGGTAGCATAAGCCGTCCAGTCCCAACCATTTTCCATACTCCCCTTAAGACCTGCAGCCGTACGTAATGTATTGCGTTCATTTTCTTTTATATCCATGCCGACTTCGACGAAACGCCGGGCCCAGCTTACTGACCCACTCCGGGTTTCTTCGACTTCTGGCGGGATAAAAGGATGGCTGGACGACATCCTGCCTATGTCTATGGAATTACCTGCCGGGCCAATGTCCGTACCGCTACTTGCGGTTCTTGGCGCATTGACGGTCGTGCTGTCTACCTGGGTGTAATAGGCTTCTGCGAATGCAGTCACGGCATCGTTTAAATCAAATCTAGCTTTACCGGCCAGAGCTAAGGTTTCTACTGCGGGGGAGAGCGTTCGACCGGGTCGAAAATTAAAACCGTCGAGTCCTGTTTCAAATCCAACACTGGCGACACGCCCATCTTGTGGCGCTAAGGATTTATCGTTAAACCAAACGCCGCCAACATTCCACGCATCGTCACCTTCAAATCGGCCACCGGGGAGGAAAGAACTTAAATTCGTTCCACACTGCGTTGATCCTGCAACTACGCAGTTAGCGGGATCCGCATTAAATCCGATAGGCGCAATACTATCCGGCCTTGTGGCATCAGCAAACACGGCAGTTTCGTCGTCGTAAGTCACACCAAGCATGATATTACCCCGGTCATCAGCAAAGTTTTTACCAATCGTCAAATCAATAGTATTCTCAACTTCCCCACTCGCATCTGCGGCCCCATATCGGTAACCAGCCCTGACGCCCTCAAAACTGTCCCGCAAGATAAAGTTAGCGACACCTGCGATAGCATCAGCGCCGTAAATCGCCGAGGCACCTCCTGTAGTGACTTCAATTTTTTTCACAAATCCAGACGGGATCGTATCTGTACTGACCCGCTCTCCGTTACCCGAATTGGAAACCGCACGACGCCCATTGATCAAAACCAATGTCCGGTCGCCACCAAGCCCTCTTAAGTTAATCGTACTTAGACCTGGGTTTTGCGTACTTAAGCCCGTACTTTCTGGAGAAAGGCTATATTCCACACCAGGGATTTGCGTCAGTAACTCACCAACATCTACCGTTCCACTAGATTCTATTTCACCAATATCAAGACCTTGAACCGGAATTGCTGTGTTGATATTTGAACGTCGAATGCGTGAACCCGTGACGACGATCTCATCTTTCGTCACAGAATTATTTTCTTGGGCAAAAGAAATTTGCGTAGGCATAAGTAGAGAAATAGGCAAGGCCGCAGCTGTAAGCAATATTGTTTTTTTTGTAACGTTCATGATCAAGTTATCCCCTCGGTGTTTGATGGCAATAGACGCGCTATTGTACTTAGAAATATTATGAAGGAACTGTAGAGGAAGCGTCGCGCAAGCAATACATTCATATTGACGGTCACCCATAACCTGTGGTTATGAGCTAATTACTACACCGCCCTATTGGGATTGCCATATCTTTAACTCAGTTTTAAAAGCATCTAAAAAGACGGTCGCTATATTTGATAGTGGCCGCGCTTCAAGGTATAATGCATTGATCTCAATACCAATACTTGGGTCAAGTTTAGCATGCCCCAATTCTGCAAAACCAGGTGCGCTTGCCGTATATTCATCCACAATCGCCACACCCACATCACACGCAACGAGGCTTTTTGCGACAAAACAAGATTCTGCAATGGCGACGGGTTCAAATATATCGTGCGTGTCCTTGATTTCATCCCAAAGTTTAGCGCCGAGCGGGCCTTTAGGATTGAGTGAAATTACGTCTCGTGCAATAATGTTTTCAATTGGCATTCGCTGTATCGGAGCTTTAAGCCTACGCTTATGGTATACACACGCAAATTCGCCATGCCCCATAGTTTTTCGTGCCAAGCCTTCATGTACTGGTGCTTCGAAAACTAAACCTATATGCGTATCAAACTCTCTTAGAGAAGAGATCAAATCGCCATAATGTAGCGTTTGTAGTTCAAACGTTGTTCTCGGATGCAATTTGCGAACGCGGGCGACAGTACGCGGTAAAATTTCAAAGCTAAGTCCAGTGACTGTAGAGATTTTGAGCTGCCCACTGTGGGTTTTTTTTAAGTCTTGAGATTTACGCTGCACCATGGCAATGCCCGCATAAACTTTACTAACTTCATCAAATAGCGAATGTGCTTGCTCCGTTGGCACCAATCCCCTGCCAGTACGCATAAACAAAGAAAACCCAATTTGATCTTCCGCACGCCGCAAGGCTTTGCTGACGGCTGGCTGGGATATTTTAAGCTTACGTGCCGCCGCACTAATCGTTTTATACCGATATACAGCATGGAAAATTTCAATATGACGTATTCGCATTATTATTTCTTAAAGGTTTATTAGCTGTATATCCACTGGTAAGGCAAATTAACTATACGAGGTTTGCTAAGCCAAACTATTTTGCTGACTTGAGAATGGGTATAGGTCGTGTAATGATAAGCCTTTCTGGGCACTCATTGGAAATACAGTTAAAGAAAACTTTCACTCATATATATGTAAAACCAAACCCCTGAATGCTTTCAACGCTTTTCTCTCGAATAACAATTAAATCCCGGCAAACCTACTCCCAAACCAAATCGGCTTCGGTTTTCGCTTTCACTTCATCAAGCGTAATACCCGGTGCGAGTTCAGACACCTTGAATTTACCACCTGCTTCGCGCTC
>JAESQI010000197.1 GCA_016765255.1 Robiginitomaculum sp.
TGAAAAGAACAAAATACTAACGACCAAATAAGTACGAATGGGTGCAGAATACCGCATACGGGCCCCGTCTGCATATTCTCGCGCGACCCGCCCCGGTTTAAACAGCAATGCACCGAACGTTCTCCACATGCGGGATTCAAAAGAGAATATCCCGCCCAATGTTTCTGCGATCAGCGAAAAAAGAGAGCGGCGCATATCGTCAACTTTTTGTCCGCAAGTTTGGCAAAAATTACCAGATACAGCGTTACCGCACGACAAGCAATTTTCATATAAATTGGCTTTAGGGGTTTTCGTTGATTGAGTGTGGCTTGCCGCGAGAAACAGGGCTGTTTCGTCTTCACTTTCCATATTTGTATCTCCCCTCGAAACACACATCAATAAAATTTATATACGCAATTAGTTGCATATAAGTGATTGCACTTATGAATATGTTTGGTATCATAGACTGAAAATAGGATGCAGACTATGGTTTTTGGTAAAAGTATTGCAATAACGGGCGCTGCGGGCGGTATTGGGCGCGCAATTGCTGAAAAATGTATCGCCGAAGGTGCGAAAGTCGCCATTAGTGATATCAATGAGGAACTCGTCCTTCAAACAGCCAAGGAAATCGGAGCCGTCTCTTTCGTTTGTAATGTTGTGGATGAAGCATCTGTAAAAGCGTTCATCAGTGGGGCTGAGGAAGCGAATGGCCCCGTTGATATGTTTGTCTCAAATGCGGGCGTCGGCTTCCCTGACGAACCAGGTGGACACGCGGCGGGTGGTTCCAATGAAAGCTTGGAGCTAAGCTGGCAAATCAATGTTATGTCGAGTGTATATGCAGGGCGTTCTCTTATCCCTACGTGGATAGAAAAGAACGAAGGGCGGTTCGTCATTGTGGCGTCTGCGGCAGGGTTGTTGGCTCAAGTGGGGACAGCGTCCTATACAACTACGAAGCACGCTGCAGTTGGTTACGCTGAATATATGGCGATCATGCACAAAGACGACGGGATAAAAGTCCACTGTATTTGCCCGCAATATGTGCAAACCAATATGACGAAAAACATGAAAGTTATCACGGAAGGGCCAGATAAACATATTTTGCCGTCCGATGTTGCCGATGCTTTATTTGACGCAATTGAAAAGGATGAATTTCTAGTCTTGCCACACCCTGTCATCAGGGATTATTTTCAAGGTAAGGCGGCAAATTATGACCGTTATATTTCTGGCATGGCCAAACGAAAATCTATGCTAGATACGGCACATATTCTAAAAATGGAGACAAATAATGGCACGGTTTGATTTAACAGGCAAAGTGGCTCTGGTTGCAGGCGCTAGTCGGGGCATTGGGGCGGCGATTGCCCACGGTATGGCTGAACAGGGGGCATTCGTAATTTGTTCGAGCCGCCGCATAGAAGATTGCCAAAACGTCGCTGACGCGATCATTGCGAATGGCGGCAAAGCCAGTGCCATGACCCTGCACCTTGGAAAAATGAGTGATCTTGAAGACGCGATTACAGCCATTGGTGTCGCCCACGGCAGGCTCGATATTTTAATCAATAACGGCGCGACCAATGTATTTTACGGCAAAGCCCATGAATGTCCTGAAAGCGCCTATGACAAAACCATGGAAGTCAATGTGAAGGGGCCGTATTACCTAACGGCCAAAGCCATCCCACTTATGCTTAAAAACGGCGGCGGTGCTGTGGTCAATGTGGCCAGTATTGACGGGTTGCAGCCGGGAATGCTGCGCACAGTATACGGTATGACCAAGGCGGCGGTTATCAATATGACCAAGGGCTATGCCAAGGAATATGGCCGTAAAGGCATTCGCGTCAATGCGCTTCTCCCCGGGTTTACCGACACAAAGCTAGCGTCCGCTTTAAAAGAAATGCCAGGATTGCAAGGCTTCATGGACGCAAACCTCGCCATACCCCGCATGGCCCAGCCTGAAGAAATGGTCGGAGCCGTTTTGTTTATGGTCTCTGATGAGGCGAGTTATGTGACGGGTGAATGCATTGTGGTTGACGGAGGCATGACGATTTAATGCCCGCAAATGATGTCAACCCAACCATAGAATTGCGTGAGGGCGAAGCGTTCGATCTGGACGCTGTAGACAAAATTTTAAAAGAAAATATTGAAGGACTAACGGGCGCGCCTAGCTTAAAACAATATGCAAGCGGGGCGTCAAACCTTACCTATGCCCTAGATTACCCCGAGCGGCGCTTGGTTTTGCGCAGACCTCCTTTTGGAACCAAACCAAAATCGGGACACGATATGCACCGTGAATATAAGGTGATGACGGCTCTAAAGCCGACCTATCCTTGCGTTCCCAAAACACTATATTATGTGGATCAAGAGAAAAGCGTACTGGGGGCAGAGTTTTACGTAATGGAACGTGTTGAGGGCCACCTTATCCACGAAACTATTCCGAAAGATTGGAATTGGGACGAAGCGACAACGCGCAAGCTGTGTTTGGGCTTTATTGATAAATTAGTTGAACTGCACCAAGTCGATTACAAGGCCATTGGTCTCGGTGATTTTGGACGTCCTGAAGGATATGTTGAGCGGCAAATTTTAGGTTGGAACGGACGATACGAAAAAGCCTATACAGCCGATGTTGACGCCTTTGAAGATGTGAGGGAATGGTTGGCCGAGAACAGGCCCAAGGTCGAAAAAGGAGCCGCTATTCTGCACGGGGATTACCGCATTGATAATCTGATTTTGGATTTGGATGATCCGACACAAATCAATGCCATACTCGATTGGGAAATCTCTGCTCTTGGTGATCCGTTAATGGATTTGGGCAACACGCTCGCCTATTGGATTGAAGCGGGTGACCCTGCACCTATGAAGCTGCTATCTCGTCAACCAAGTTCAGCGGCAGGCATGTTAAACCGTCAAGAGTTCTTAAACTATTACGCTGAAAAAACGGGGGCAAATATTGAGAATTTTCATTTTTATTATGTCTACGGTATTTTTAGATTGGCCGTAATTTTACAACAAATTTATTACAGATATTATCATGGACAAACCAAAGATACGCGCTTTAAAGGCTATGCGACGATGGTAAATATTTTAGGAAATACGGCGAGAAACCGCATTAAAACTGGAAAAATTTAGGAAAGTAGAGAGCATGTCTGAACTGGAAAAATTTCGAGAAACTACGAAAGCATGGCTTGCAAAAAACTGCCCGCCTGAAATGCGAAAACCCATGCGCAGCGAAAAAGACGCCTGTTGGGGTGGGCGCAATTGGGTGTTTCAAAGCGCGGATCAAAAACTTTGGCTAGAACGCATGGCGGCAAAAGGATGGACGGCCCCCTCGTGGCCACAAAAATACGGCGGCGGGGGCTTAAGCCGCTCCGAAGCGAAAATTTTGCAACAAGAAATGAATGCAATTGCCGCACGCAACCCACTCCATAGTTTCGGTATTTGGATGCTCGGCCCCGCCTTGCTTGAATTTGGCAATGAAGAACAAAGACTGCGCTATCTCCCAGAAATTTGTCGCGGTGAAATTCGTTGGTGTCAGGGATATAGTGAACCCAATGCGGGTTCAGACCTCGCGTCGTTGGCGACAAAGGCCGAAGACAAGGGCGATCATTATCTGGTCAATGGTCAAAAAGTCTGGACAAGTTACGCCGACCAATCCGACTGGATTTTTTGTCTTGTGCGCACGGATAATACGGGCAAGAAACATTACGGGATTAGTTTCCTGCTGTTTGATATGGCAAGCAAGGGCGTCAGCACAAAACCTATATTGCTGATCTCTGGACGTTCACCGTTTTGTGAAACTTTTTTTGAAGATGTCAAAGTCCCCAAAGAAAACCTAGTCGGTGAGCGGGACAAAGGCTGGTCGATTGCCAAATATCTCCTAACCCATGAGCGGGAAATGATTGGCGATTACGGGGCAGTGAAACCACTTAGCGAAATTATTGCTGATAATGGCTACACGCCAAACCCAATTCTTAGAGCCAAAATAGCTGAATTTGAAATTGATGCTTGGGCCTTCGCCCAAACCATGTCGCGTATGTTGATGGAAGCCAAAGCGGGGGTGAGCCTCGGGGCAAAATCCTCCATGCTTAAATATTACGGAACCGAACTCAACAAACGCCGTTATGAATTGATGATGGACTTGGCGGGGCATGACGGTTTGGAATGGGAAAGCGAGCGCAGTAATGATGGACATTTAGCCCGCTCTTGGCTCAGAACTAAAGGCAACACGATTGAAGGCGGGACGTCTGAAATCCAACTCAATATTATTTCCAAACATATCCTACAATTGCCGGGAGCATAGACATGGCCTTACTCCTAAATGAAGACGAAAAAATGTTGCAAGAAAGTGCGCAGGGGTTTTTCGCTGAGAAAGCGCCTGTTAGTCAATTGCGCACACTTCGTGACAACAATGACGAAATAGGGTTTTCTAAATCTCTTTGGAAAGAAATGGCCGAAATGGGATTTACCAGTGTCCTGATCCCTGAAGAATATAGCGGGGTTGATATGGGCTTTATGGCCGCAGGATTGATCAGCGAAGAAATGGGCCGAAACCTCACGGCGTCCCCGTTTTTATCCAGTGCTGTCCTCGCGGTAGAAGCTTTAAAAGCCCACGGCAATACTGAGCAAAAATCCAAACATTTACCAAGCATAGGTGCGGGCAAAACCCTATTTGCCTTGGCAATTGACGAGAGTAACAAACACAACCCTGCGGAAATATCCTTAACCGCGACCCCGTCTGGCAACGGGTTTAAACTGAACGGGTACAAAACAATGGTTGTTGATGGGCATGTAGCAAACCATATTATGGTGATTGCTAAAACCGATGAAAGCATGAGCGTTTTCATTGTCCCAAATGAGACAAAGGGTGTCGAGATTGAACGAACCATTATGGCCGATAGCCGTAATGCTGCCCGTATATCTTTTGATGATGTCGAAGTGACAGGTGAGCAAATACTCGGCAATGTTGGCGACGGCGATAAAATACTGGACACGGTCTTAAATGCAGGCCGCGCTATCTTGGCGGCTGAAATGCTGGGGGCAAGTTCACAAGTGTTTGAACACACCAATACCTATCTTCGCGAGCGTAAGCAATTTGGAAAAATTATCGGCGAATTTCAGGCTCTACAACATAGAGCTTCGCATTTATACTGCGAATTGGAGCTGGCCCGTTCCGCTGTTTTTAGCGCGTTAACCGCTCTCGACGACGGAGCAGATAATGCAGGCGCAATCGTAGGCATGGCAAAAGCAAAACTCGGGTCTGTCGCAAAGTTAGCGGCTCTCGAAGCCGTGCAACTTCACGGCGGTATGGGCATGACGGACGAGCTTGATATAGGGCTCTACCTTAAACGCATAAGAGTGGCTCAAGAACTCTTGGGCGATAGTGATTTTCATCTTGAACAAAGTGCAAGACACAAAGGATATTAGACATGGACTTAGGTATTTCAGAAAAAGTCAAACCTCTCATTGCGCAAGTGCGCCAAATGATGCGAGACGAAATCATTCCCCTAGACGCCGAATATCACGCAGAAGTTGGTAAGGCAGGCGACCGTTTCGTATTCACAGATCGCCAAATTGAAATCCGCGAAGGATTAAAAAACAAAGCCAAAAAGATGGGGCTTTGGAATTTCTGGCTAACCAATTCTGATAAGGGCTACGGCCTGACCACGGTTGAATATGCATACCTCGCCGAAGAAATGGGCTGGTGTATGTTGGGCCCAGAAGTGTTTAATTGCGCCGCTCCTGATACCGGCAATATGGAAGTACTAGAGCGTTACGGCAGTGCAGAGCATAAAGAGAAATGGCTCACCCCGCTCCTCAACGGCGAAATCCGTTCAGCTTACCTGATGACAGAACCGGGGGTTGCCTCGTCAGACGCGACCAATATGGCCTTTGACGCGCAAAAAGACGGGGATGAGTGGGTCTTAAACGGCGAGAAATACTTTGCCAGTGGGGCTGGAGATCCGAGATGTAAAGTTTATATCCTGATGGCCTAAACCGCAGACGAAGGCCCGCGCCACGGGCGGCATTCTATGTTTGCTATGGACGCAGGCTTGGAGGGCGTAGAAATCCTCCGCCCCATGCATGTGTTTGGTCATGACGATGCGCCGCATGGTCATATGCATATAAAATTTACCAATGTACGAATTCCCGCCTCTGCTATGCTGATCGGGGAAGGGCGCGGATTTGAAGTCTCTCAAGGTCGCCTTGGCCCAGGCCGTATTCACCATTGTATGCGCGCTATTGGTCAATCTGAACGGGCTTTGGAACTTTTATGCAAACGGTCACTGTCCCGCGAAGCCTTTGGCAAAGTGCTGGCGAAACTCGGCGCTAATTACGACATTATCGCCGAAGCTAGAATCGAGATAGAACAGACGCGTCTGCTTTGCCTCAAGGCTGCTTGGCTCATGGATCAAGGGGATTTTCGCGCCGCTGCGCCTTATATTTCCATGATTAAAGTTTCCGCCCCGCGCACGGCTCTAAAAATAGTTGACGAAGCCATTCAAATGCACGGCGGCACAGGTGTCACCCAAGACACACCGCTGGCTATGATGTGGACACAGATCAGAACCCTCCGCCTAGCCGACGGCCCCGACGCCGTCCACCGCATGCAAGTCGCAAGGAAAGAGTTGAAGCCCTATACGAATACAAAGCTCTAGTGCGGTTTTAATTCCTCACCCCACAAGTGGGGTGAGGAAACATTTCAGTTTAAAACTTGTAGCCTTTGCTTAACCAAATCGTGTGGGAATATAGATTCAAATTTTTGTGACACGGCGAGCCTTAATCTTTGAAGCTGTGCCCCACCAATAATCTTGTTGTCTTTTCATAATTGTCCAAGGCCAAATCGGGCACCATGCTAAATTGGCCCATGCAACAAAAGCTCTCATTGCAAAACTGGTATTCGTTTCCATAGGTATCAGCTTGAATTTGAACAAGTGTTGGCCCAGTGTTTGCTTGTCGTTTACAAAATGCCATCTCGGATAATAAAATATTCCGAAGAACCCTAAGAATAGCATTACTGCTTCTAGAATATCACTGAGCCTGAAATAATCCCTGTCAAAATTCCAAACCCACTGACCCGTTTCGAAATATTCGATAATAAGTGTATGCATGAAAATCAGTGGGAGTATTCCAATCATTGCTACTACAAGATCAACATTTATAGCAGCGAAACGTCTAAATAAACCAACTTGGCTGGTTTCTGCAACTTAAACTTTTAATTTTGGCCACCGATGTAAAAAATAAAATACGATTGGAAGAAAAATTAGACCTGCTAGGTTAAATGAAACGCTTACCAATGGAATTCCTTAATATAATTTATCTTACATACTATCTAACATAAAATGCCTTACGATAGACACCCACCTTCACGGGTATGAGCGGGGGTAGGTCATTTTTTATATACAATTTCCCCATCCACTATCGTCATCACCGTTTCGACCGTTAAAATTTCGGCTTCGGGGATGGTCATGATGTCTTTTGAGAATATTGTGAAGTCGGCGTTTTTGCCGACGGCGATTGTGCCAGCTTGTTTTTCTGCAAATGCGCCGTAAGCGGGCGCACTGGTAAACAGGGCGAGGGCCTCGCTGCGGGTGAGTTTTTCACTCGGATACCAATCTGCATTGCTAAAGCCCTTTATATCTTTACGGGCCACAGCGGCGTAAAACTCGACACGCGGGTCGCCGCGCTCAACGGGGGCGTCTGTACCGCCAATGATGAGGGCCCCGCTGTCAATAAGGCTACGCCATGCATATCCGCCTGCCAAACGGTCATGGCCCAAGCGGTCTGGGGCAAAGTGTAAATCGCCAATAGCGTGGGACATTTGCATAGAGGCGATAACGCCAAGCTGGCTAAAACGCTTAATATCACGAACATCAAGGATTTGCGAATGTTCGATTCGCCATCTTGGCTCTGCGACTTTTCGCTCCCCCACAGGGATTTTTGCAAAAGCCTCTTCATACCAATCTAGCACCAAACGGTTGGCTCTGTCCCCAATAGCATGAGTGCTGGTTTGAATACCGTCGCGTAATGCCCGTTCATAAATGGGCATTAAAGTTTCTTTGGTGCTGAGGAGAAGTCCAGAGTTTTTGGGATCATCTGAATAGGGGGCGAGTAGGGCCGCCCCACGTGAACCAAGGGCTCCGTCTGCGTAAAACTTAAGGCCACGTGTGATAATATGCCCGTCTTTGCTCGTTTGTGCGCCGCCCGCTGTGATTTTGTCTAAAAGAGTGTTCGCCCCCTTTATATCAACGGCATTATAGACACGTAGTTTTATGCGCCCATTACCGGATAATTGTTCCATCATCTCGACATTTCCCGCGTCCACCGACATGGATTGTAGGCCCGTCCAGCCGTAAGCTGTGTAGACTTCACTGGCTTTTATAAATGCAGCTTGTTTGCGTTCATCCGTAATGACAGGCATGAGATCACCCACGAGAGAGGCGGCCAAGTCGATGAGCATGCCGCTCGGATTGCCGTCCTTGCCTATTAAAATATCACCGCCAAAGGGCGGTTTTGTGTCTTTGGAAATATTGACAGCACGCAAAGCATTTGAATTTATGACAATGGCATGCCCGTCTGCACGTTCAAGTATGACAATGTGGTTGGGAGCGACCGTGTCCAAGTCTTCTTTTGTCGGGAACCTATTTTCTGGCCAATGGGTTTCGATCCAGCCTCGGCCAAAAATTGTTGTACCCTCGGGAGTTTTTGCAACTTCTTGGGCGAGCTTGTCTTGTAATTCTTTAATAGAGCGTGTGCCTTCAAGATTTAGCGTTAATTCACGCAGGCCTATGCCAAGAAAATGGCCGTGCCCATCTACAAAACCCGGATACAGAAACGCACCGTCTAAATGGACGATCTTGGTTGTCTCGGCTGAAAAGTTATTACATGCCAGAGGCTCAGCAATCTCTACGATTTTACCGTCCTTGACTAAAACCGCGTTATTTGTATGAGAATCTCCGACCCCCGAATATATGGTTCCGCCCGAGATACACATATCAGGGGAAGTTGCATGGGTTTCATTGCTAGGATTTGAGCATGCCGAAATAGCTACTCCAAGAACGACTGCGCTCATCATGATTTTGTGTTTCATATCTGTCTCACAGATTAAAGGAAATAATTCTTATGACAGAATAGGCTTACAATGATCAAATGTGAAGGGATGATAAAAAACAAAAAAATATGAGAAAATGACTAGTACATCTAGGCATTACCTGTTATTTCGCTCTCGTAAGAATTTAAGGAGATTTCCAATGGAAATACGTGAAGGTCTTACATTTGACGACGTGCTGTTACAGCCAAGAGCGTCGAGCATTCTTCCCGGTGATGCAGATTTATCCACGCGGCTAACACAGGCAATTTCACTGAATGTGCCGCTATTGTCAGCTGCGATGGATACGGTTACCGAAGCCCCTTTTGCCATTGCCATGGCGCAATCTGGCGGCATTGGCATCATCCACCGTAACCTCAGCAATGAGGAACAAGCGGAAGAAGTGCGTAAGGTAAAACGTTACGAATCAGGTATGGTGGTCAACCCAATCACGATCAACGACGACGCGACTTTGGCCGAACTTCGCACTTTGAAAGCGCGCCATTCGTTTTCCAGCTTTCCCGTTATTGATAAAGACGGAAAATTAGTCGGCATTGTCACAAACAGAGATACACGTTTTGCCACAAGTTCAGATGACAGCGTTGCCAGTTTGATGACAAGGAAGCTTATCACCGTCGAAGAAGGGACAAGCCAGAAAAAAGCGAAAACTCTCTTACATAAACATAAAATTGAGCAAGTTTTAGTTGTGGATAAAAATCACTACTGCGTCGGTCTAATCACGGTAAAAGATATGGAAAAGGCTTTGTCATATCCAAATGCGTGTAAGGATAGACACGGGCGTCTGCGGGTCGGGGCGGCTTCAACGGTTGGTGACGCGGGGTATGCGCGTTCAGTTGCCCTTTTAGAGGCAGGTGTTGACGTATTGGTGATAGATACAGCTCACGGCCATTCCATTAAGGTAATTGATCAAGTTAAGCGGATTAAAAAGCAATTCCCAAAGTCGCAAATTGTTGCTGGCAATATAGCAACAGCAGAAGCTGCAACGGCTCTCATAGACGCGGGAGCGGACGCTCTTAAAGTGGGCATAGGCCCAGGTTCTATTTGCACAACGCGTATTGTTGCGGGTGTTGGTGTTCCGCAACTGACCGCGATTTTGGATGTCTGCGAGATTGCTAAAAAATCCAATATTCCAGTCATCGCAGATGGGGGGATTAAATACTCTGGCGATATGGCTAAGGCATTAGCAGTGGGAGCGGAATGTGCGATGATTGGCTCACTGTTTGCGGGAGCCGCAGAAACACCAGGGGAAGTATTTTTATACCAAGGCCGTTCTTATAAATCCTACCGTGGCATGGGATCTGTTGCAGCAATGGCGCAAGGGTCTGCGGATCGTTATTTTCAAAAAGAGGTCTCGGATAGTATGAAACTCGTGCCAGAAGGCATAGAGGGTCGTGTTAGCTTTAAAGGCCCGGTTGCGCCGATTATTCATCAACTCCTTGGTGGTATTCGGGCGGCTATGGGGTATACGGGGTCTAAAACCATTGCCGACCTTCATAAAAACGCACGGTTTATAAAAATCACCAATGCGGGACTTCGGGAAAGTCATGTTCATGATGTGGTAATCGCTCGTGAAGCCCCTAATTATTCAGCTGCAAAGTAGAGACAATTATGAGATTTGGCGGACGCATACAGGCGGCAATAGAAGTTTTAGAAGATGTTATGGGGAATTACACCCCTGCAACAGATGCCTTGAGGGATTGGGGGAAGAAGCACCGTTTTGCAGGCTCAAAAGATAGGGCCGCCATTGGCGGGCTTGTCCACGATTCTCTGCGCCGTAAATCATCTATCGCTTGGCGGATGGGAGATGACAGCGCTCGCGCCCTTGCTTTGGGAACGCTTGTTTGGGCGTGGGAGAGCAGCATTAAAGATATTCAAGCAGCCATAGAAGAAGACGGGCATGGCCCGAAGCCTTTAACAGAGGCGGAAATAAAGCATTTAGAGGGCGCGATAGATTTACAAGACGCACCTGATTGGATACAGGCCGATATACCTGAATGGATATGGCCAAGTTTTGCCAACAATTTTGGCGAAGACGCGATTTTGGAAGGCCAAGCCCTGTTAAAACGTCCGCCGCTTGATTTGCGAGTGAATAGCTTAAAATCCACACAAGATAAAGCACTGAAAGCCTTGTCAGAGTTTACTGCCCAGAACATGTCGCTCGCCCCATACGGGGTTCGCATAAAGGCGGGAACTGCATTGTCACGACTGCCAAACATTCAGGCTGAAGAAATATTCCTAACAGGCGGTATTGAAATTCAAGACGAAGGCTCACAACTCGTCTCTCTTTTGGTTGATGCAAAACCCGGTGAGAAAATTCTTGATTATTGTGCTGGCGGCGGTGGCAAAACACTGGCTTTGGCAGCAGATATGCAAAATCAAGGCGAGCTTTACGCCTATGATATTGATAAGCGCAGATTGGCCCCAATTTATCAACGTAGCGCGCGGGCAGGGGTGGAAATCTTGGACGTATGTCAACCGCCAATGGTGTCGCTGGATAAACTTAACCGTAAAATGGATCGGGTGGTCATCGACGCGCCGTGTTCAGGTTCAGGAACGTGGCGGCGCAAGCCTGACGCTAAATGGCGTTTGTCGCTCGATACGTTGGAGTTGCGCATAAAAGAGCAACAAACAGTTCTCAAACAGGCAAAATCCTATGTGAGACATGGCGGGCTATTGATCTATATCACCTGTTCCATGTTTGCCGAAGATAACGAAGGGCAGGTGTATAAATTCTTGGAAGACAATTCTGATTTAGAGCTTCTGTCAGCAGGCGAAATTTGGGAAGATAAGATCGGAATCGACAAAGCCAAACCTTGGTCTGAAGACGGGTTAACAGTGACTTTGACGCCTGCCTCAACGGACACAGACGGGTTCTTTTTTGCCGTTATGAAACGGAAATAAATTTAGGTAATATCATGTCGCAAAAGCACGAACAACTCCTGATTATCGACTTTGGTTCACAAGTAACCCAGCTCATTGCCAGACGAATAAGGGAAAGCGGAATTTACTGTGAGGTGCATCCCTATAATAAAATCAACAAACAAATGCTGGAAAAGTACGCCCCAAAAGCCGTGATTTTATCAGGTGGCCCCAGCAGTGTTATGGGAATTTCCAGCCCAAGCATCGACGAAAATGTCTTTGCCCTGAGCGTCCCTATTTTGGGTATTTGTTATGGGCAGCAAACCCTTTGCGCCCAACTTGGCGGCGTGGTTGAAGCCTCGACCGAGCGTGAATTTGGTCGTGCAGATATTGAAATTATTAAAGACAGCCCTTTATTTGACGGGATTGGGGAAATTGGTAGCTTTCATCGTGTGTGGATGAGCCACGGCGATAGAGTGAGCAAACTCCCGCAAGGCTTTGAAATTATTGCAAAGTCACCGAATGCACCTTTCGCAGCTACCGAAGATGTAGCCCGTAAATATTATAGCGTTATGTTTCACCCAGAAGTCGTCCATACGAGTATTGGTGAGCAACTTCTTCGCAATTTCACCCATAATATATCGGGTTTCAAAGGCGACTGGACAATGGCCCAGTTTATAGACGAGGCGATTGCCGCCATTCGTGCAAAAGTCGGAGACGGTAAAGTCATTTGTGGCCTGTCTGGCGGGGTGGACAGTTCTGTCGTGGCAGTCTTGCTCAATGAGGCCATAGGCAACCAACTCACTTGCGTATTTGTCGATACGGGCATGATGCGTAAAAACGAAGCTGCCGAGGTGGTTGATCTATTTTCAGAGCACTACAACATGAACCTTGTCCATGTGGACGCAGAAAATCAGTTTCTCGATTTGCTTGAAGGCGTGTCAGACCCAGAGCAAAAGCGTAAAATTATTGGAAAAACCTTCATTGATATTTTCGATGCGGAAGCCAAGAAGATCGGGGGGGCTAAATTTCTCGCCCAAGGGACACTTTATCCGGATGTGATCGAAAGCGTATCTTTTGACGGTGGCCCGTCTGTAACCATCAAGTCCCACCATAATGTTGGCGGTCTGCCAGAGCGCATGGATATGCAACTTGTCGAGCCTTTGCGAGAACTGTTTAAAGACGAGGTACGGGATTCGGGCCGCGAGCTTGGCCTAGACCCTGCCTTTGTCGAGCGCCACCCATTTCCTGGCCCAGGGCTGGCCATTCGGTGTCCAGGTGTGATTACCCGCGAAAAACTTGATCTCTTGCGCGAAGCCGACGCGGTCTATCTCGACCAAATTAGAAAGCATGATCTTTATAATGTCATTTGGCAGGCCTTTGCGGTAATCCTACCCGTAAAA
>JAESQI010000198.1 GCA_016765255.1 Robiginitomaculum sp.
GATTGAATGCTTTGGGTTGGCGGCCATATTTTGCATTTGGCTAGCAAATTTATAATTTTCAGATCTGGGCTTAGATGTGGGCGAGGACATTACTCACCCCCTTTGTCATCACCGACAAGCCGTGCCCATTCGGCGCGGCGGGCCAGATGGTCGTAATCACCATATGGATTGACATAAAGCGCTCTTGGTTGCGACGCATATACACTGTCTGGCGTGTCAAAATAGTCAATCAGGTTTTCCAATGCGTCTAAGGCTTCAATCTGGTAGCGTTGCGCGTCGTAATCTTTGCTCTTAACCCGCACATCTCTTTTGGCAGGACTTCGGTCATTGGGTTTAACATAACGCATTTCGCTGACCTCTGCTTTAACCTTAAAACATCCTGAAACCAGCATGACAGACAAAAGGGGTAATTGCGGATCAAAGCCGCGAGCAATCGCTTTTTGCCCCGTTATTGTTCCCGTTTTATAATCTATGATTGCCGCTTCGTTGCCGCGTATTTCAATCCTGTCTGCAACTCCCGTTAAGGTAAATGTATCGCCAATATCCGACATTTCTAATCTGTCTTTGACTTCAATGCCCGCCTTTGTTTCAATTCCTGCCAAGCTCCACCCTTGCTCACGGCGGGACTGTGCCCAATCCACGAGCCAGTTCGCCATATTGTCTAACCGTATTTTATGGCGCGAAAAACTATGATCTTTATAGCCTGCCCTGCGCAATTCATCTTCTAGGCATTGCGCCAATTCAGAGGCCGTTTTGCCGTCAATGTGTTCCAATGCTTTGTGAATAGCTTTGCCGTATTCTCGTCCACCCATATCTTGGTCTAGGGGGTCAATTGGCGCGAGCCCCAATATTTTTTTGGCGTATATACTATAAGGATCTCGGATCCATTTTTGAATTTGTGTCACGGACAATCCGCGACCACTCGGCCAGCGAGAACTTAAAGGCGGGGCGGGCATAGGGCGACTTGCCGGGTTTAATTTTTGCCGTGGGGCGTCTAATTGTCTGGCCCAGTTTAAATATTTTTCTCCGTTACCTTGTAATGTTTCGACGAGAGTACCTTCACTGCCCAGAGCCGCCCCCTTTATCAATGTGGTGAGCCGCCACAGCCAACGCGACTGAATACTCGGCCCGTCCGAAGTGCGCAGCGCACGGCTTAATACCACATTGTCTTTCGCTGCCAATTGGGCAAAATCATGAGCTGCCAAACCAAAGCGGCGCTCGGGCACGGTGAGGCCGATTTGTGAGCGCATGTCCCGTGACAACATGGGATGCGGGCTTGGCGGGGCGGGCCAAATACCTTCGTTCAAACCGCCGAGCAAGATAATATCCGCTTGGATCATTCTGGCCTCAAGCGGGCCAAGGATTTGCACACGCTCCGACATACCGTAACGCGGCCTGACCACACGGCCTCGCATCATTTGCCCCAGTAATTGCAAATAGCCTTGACCATTAGCTGGTGAGGCTCCGCTCTGTTTGCTAGGTTCAAATGCTGGTAACAATTCGCCGTGAGCGATTAAAGCTTCCAGTATTTGTGCCGCTTTTTCACCCGCTTCGCCTTGCCATATTTTGTCCACGCCCCCCGCCAAATCCTCGACAATTTGCGTATGGATATAGGCAAGATCGCTGGCCGTGCATATTTGTTGTGCCGCTTCGGTTAAGGGCACTAGGGCTTTGTGTATATACTTATAGATCGCTAACCCGTCTTGGTATTTGCCTTTAAGTTTTTCTTCTATCGCTGCAAATGAAGATGGTCTCGGGCCACGCAAAGCTCGTTTTTCAAACCCGTACCAATAATTTTGCACATCTTCTTTACGCGCGAACAAGCTGTGCCCAACCAGTGTCGACATGGCAATGGGATCAAAGGGGTCAAAGGCAAGGTGGGCGCAGAGACTTAAGAATGAGCCGTGCGATGTTTCCTCTAATGGCTCACCTTGCGACGTATCAACATTAACACCGTAACGAGATAATTTAGCCTTTACGCGGCGTGCTAAACTCGGGTCTGGGGTTATTAATACCGCAGTTTTATCCGCAGTTTCAAGGGCTTCCCGCATGATCAGCGCCAAAACACTTGCTTCTTCTTCCTCGGTTTTAGCTTCGATTAAAGACAGGCCCTCAAGGCCAGATTTGAAGGCTTCTCCCGTGCTATCGGATGCCCGAACACTGGCAATGCGGGCGGGCCAATCAGATGTTGTATTGGCAGGGATAAGGCTTTCGCCCAAAATACGGGCCCGCATTTTAGCAGAGCGCGAAAGGGTAATGCCTGGCCAATTTTTTACGTCACGACGATTAACATTCAAGACGCTGAGCAAATGAGACAAGGACGCTTGCGGATGTTGATCATCAATCTTAATCGCGTCCCAAACATGGTCATCAATATGGGTATCAAGCCCAGGCAAAACCACCAGCCCCATTGGCAGCTCATAGACGGTTTTTATCAATTGCGCCGTCGCGGCCATCGTACCGGTTGAGCCCGCGATAATAACGGGATGTTCGGGCGGAGTTTCGCGCCATAAGGCGCTGCAAGCTTTCAGCAATGCAACCCGTCTGGCGGCAGGCTCCGTCACACCTTGCTCTGCTAAATACGCCGGCCAATAGGTCGCTATAATCTTGATAAACTCTGCCGCGTCTTGGAAATGCGCGGGCAAGGTTTCTAATTTATCGTCTAAAGCGCTCAAAGCGTCTGGACCCAGTTCTTCCATCGCCAAATCACTGAGCAATTGCGAAAGCGGTTCCGTCATCGCCAAGGCCGCCGCCGCGTCGGGGGTTTGACCATCCACTTTCATTTTACGGGCCACAAACCTCGCCAATTCAAAACGGTAACGCGCCGCCTCCATTGCGGGCGCAATATCTAATTCTGCCGTCCCCATACTAAAGGGCGGCTCATTGATATCCATATCAGCAAGCGGACGCATCAGCGGCAAAAGCATAGCCCGCTCGTCTTTTGTCGTTTTTAAAAAAGCACTTTCTAGCTCCCGAACCGCACGGCGCGTTGGCAACAGGATTACGGATTTGTGCAGGTCTTCGCCCAAAGCCGATGTTAGGCCCCTCGCCAACTGGCCTAAAAAATCCGCGCTTGGCGGCATTGTGTAAATATTGGGCGTGTCCGCCTTAAAAAGGGTTTGAAATTTGGCCATATTGTCTACGCTAACATAGCCTCGGTAATTTCCAAAGCTTGCGGATCGCCCACATGCATCCAGACCCCGTTCATGACATGTCCATATAATTTTCCCCGCTTTAGGCTTTCATTCCAAATCAGGTTTCTCGAAAATTTTTCTTTCGGAAATGAAACGGCCAGCTTTGGTTTAAAAATCTGCACTCCTGCATAAACATAAGGCGCGCCGCCTTTATCGCGACGTCTTAATTTATAATCAGGGTCAAGATAAAAATCGCCCGCCCCTGCAAACCCAATGGTTTTATTTGTATCTGTCAACAATAAAAGTTCGTCCATATACGTAGCGTCCCACGCCTTTATCAAATTTTCCAACACATTACGCCTACGCCAAATTGCGTCTATATTACAAATAAGAATTGGCTCCGTACCAAGGAGTGGCAAGGCTTTGACCACACCGCCGCCTGTTTCAAGCAACTGATCTCTCTCATCTGATATGATAATCTCTAGGTCGTTTGTTTGGTGCTTTAAATGAGCCTCTAATTCATCAGCAAAGGCATGTACATTTATCACGGCCCGCCTAATCCCCACCGCCGAAAGCCTGTCGAGCATATGATCTATTAAGGGCTTTCCGCCCACCTTGACCAAAGCCTTGCAGATATGGTTTGTGTGGGGCCGCAAGCGTGTCCCGTGACCCGCCGCCATGACCATTGCGGTCTTAATCACGACGTCACCTCCAGCGCCGACGGCGCATGTTTTTCTATCCACATCTTTAAATCCGCCAAGGCCGGGTGGCTTAAATCCGTTTGAAAATGGGCCCGAACGCGGGGAATAAGATCAAGATAATGGGTTTTCTTATCCCGCACAGCGAGGCGGACAAATATACCCAAAATTTTTGCATTTCTCTGCGCGCCC
>JAESQI010000199.1 GCA_016765255.1 Robiginitomaculum sp.
AAATATAGTTTCTTCGTCTGGACATGTTACGGAATTTCTGTCGCTACACTTTTGGGTCTGACAATTTTGACCTTTGTCCAAAACAATAAATATAGAAAATGAACGTAGACGCCGAATTTATAGGACTTGGCACGACAGCAATAGAGCGGCTCAAAGCCCTTATGGCCCGCCTGCGCGACCCTAAAACTGGCTGCCCATGGGACAACGAGCAAACCTTTAAAACCATAGCCCCTTACACGATCGAAGAAGCTTACGAGGTGAGCGACGCCATTGACGCGGGCGATATGGGGGCCTTGAAGGAAGAACTCGGAGATTTGTTATTACAAGTCATTTTTCACGCGCAAATGGGCGACGAACAAGGGGAGTTTGATTTTGACGCCATTTGCGACGCGCTCGTTAAAAAAATGATTGTCCGCCACCCTCATGTATTTGGTGACGAAACTGAGAGAAATACTACGCAACAAACCCAAGCATGGGAGACTTTAAAAGAAAAAGAACGCAAAGAGAAATCGCTAAAATCAAAAGGACGCGTGAGTGTTCTGGACGGCATTGCCTCTGCCCTCCCCGCCTTGATGCGGGCCGATAAATTGCAAAAACGAGCCGCCCGTGTCGGGTTTGACTGGCCTGACACGCGTCCCGTTTTGGATAAAATTATCGAAGAAGCGAGGGAAATAGTTGACGCTCAAGACAAGGGCGAACCACAATCTCGCATACACGAAGAAGTCGGAGATTTGATTTTTGCTGTGACAAACCTCGCCCGTAAACTCGGCGTTGACCCCGAACACGCCCTACGCGACACCAATAAAAAATTCACCGACCGGTTTCACTATATTGAAAAAAATGCAAATGATGACCTAGAAAAAATGTCCCTAGCCGCCCTCGAAACCCTTTGGCAACAAGCGAAGGCAGGCGGCGTTTAGTTTACGAAAATAAGTGTCTGTGTTTTCCGCGTAAAATTCCAGCTTTCATTTGTGGGAGTTTGATTTGCATTTCCACATTACCGTTGCTGGTTGTTTCTTCGGAAAGCACATCGCCGTTTTCAAACAACCACGCACGAACGGCGTAGTCTTTGGGGGTTATGGTCACGTTAACAGCCTCATCAAAGGCAGACAAATGAGCTTCTATCCCATTACATAGTTCATCTATGCCGATATTTTTTATGCACGAAACTGGATAAGATACAGTCTGCAAGTCATTGTCTTCCCCAAGACGGTTAGCTGACTTTGATGTTTCCAACAATTCAAATTGTTCCTCTGGGACCAATAAATCTATTTTATTCCAAACCTCGATCATTTGCTGATCATGTTTCGGGCCTGCCTCGATGGAATCCAGAATAGACAAAACATCTTGCTTGCGGGCTTCAGATAACGGATCTGAAATATCGCGCACATGAATGAGTAGGTCTGCTTCCTTAACATCTTCTAACGTGGCCCGAAAAGCAGTGATGAGATCGGTAGGTAAGTCGGAAATAAAACCGACTGTATCTGACAGAACTGCCTTTTGTCCGCTTGGGAGACCTAGAATACGGTGCGTGGTATCGAGGGTCGCAAATAACATGTCTTTGACGAAAACCCCGCCGTCCGTCAACTTATTAAACAAGGTAGACTTTCCCGCATTGGTATAACCAACAAGGGCAACCACCCGCTCTGGAGCCCGCTCTCTTTTGGTGCGTTGCAGGGCTCGCGTTCGACGCACTTGCTCAAGGTCTCTTTTTAATTTGTCCATTTTATCGGCCAATTGCCGACGGTCAGATTCGATTTGTGTTTCGCCAGGCCCCGACATTAACCCCTGCCCACCCCGTTGGCGTTCCAAATGTGTCCATGTCCGCACGAGGCGCGAGCGCTCATAAGATAGGCGAGCAAGTTCGACTTGTAATTGCCCTTCTTTGGTCGCGGCTCTAAGCGCGAATATTTCCAAAATCATCCCCGTACGATCAATGACCTTAACGTCCCATACTTTCTCGAGGTTACGTTGTTGAATAGGGGAAAGAGATGTGTTTGCGATGACTAGATTTATGTCGTGTTGCGCAATCAAGGCATTGATATCTGTAATTTTACCACTGCCGAAATAATTGGCAACTTTGATGTCGCGAACGGTAATAATTTCGCTTTCACACACCTCAACACCAAGAGCCTCAGCTAAGCCAATGGCTTCATCTCTATCTAACTTTGCAACAGAACTTCTATGCCCTGTGGCAACAGGGTGTAGGACAAGGGCGCGTTGAGCGACGTATTCTTGATCAATCATTGTAAAAGTCTTGACAGGGTAGCGTTTTAATCAAGATCGCTCTCGTCTTCTGCATCGTCAAAAAGTTGCACAGGGCCACTCGGCATTATCGTCGAGATCGCGTGTTTATAAACCAATTGGATTTGTCCGTCTCTACGCAGGAGTACACAAAAATTATCAAACCATGTGACCACGCCTTGCAATTTCACTCCATTGACTAAAAATATCGTCAGGGTTGTTTTTGATTTTCGCACTGAATTTAAGAAAGTGTCTTGTAAATTTTGCTTATTATCGCTGGCCATTTTTCTGCCCTTATTTTTTTTGTTATCTATCTGTACTGCATTTATTAAAACACAACTTTTTCTAGCTTTCTACCTTATCAAGAAAATTGCAAGACAGAAAACTATATTTGCTCTATTTTGTCACATATTTGGGCTATTTTGTCTTAATGTGTGGCCAATAAATTTAATTTCTCCACATTGACGGGGAAATGACTGCAAAGGCTGCCAGCACTTCTATGCGGCCAAGCAGCATAATTATTGTAAGGTAGAACCTTGTCATAGGTGTCATAGCCTCATAGGTCAGTTCTGGATATGTGGCCGCCAATAATGGCCCGGTATTTGAAAGAGCGCTCGCACATGCTGATACTGCATGGGTAAGTTCTAGCCCAGAGGCGCCCAGTGCCATAATGCCAATTGCAAACACCAAGGTATATGCGAAAAAATACATCCAGATAGACAAAAATGCATTATCATCGATTATATTTCCTTGGAAACGCACTGGTTTCACGCGAGATGGGTGGCTCATCCGGTCAATATCTGTACGCATATGCCGCATGAGCAAAAGCGTCCTGATGATTTTAACCCCCCCCGCTGTAGAGAGCGCTGAACCTCCAATAAGACAAATTGTAATAAGAAGCGCAGGCGGGATGACGTCCACACCAATAACGTGATAATCAAATCCAGTTGTGCTGACCATAAAGGTAGCTTCGACTACCAGAGTATGAATATGCATATGTCCCGTATAAGCAAAACCAATAATCACCAAAATAGCGATGATGGATAATAAGCCTCTATTTTCCACATTTGTAAAAAATGCTTTTACAAACCGAATATTACGGTGCCGTACTATGTCCCATAATATTGCAATATCAGCCGCCCCCAAAAGGCACGTTACGGCGAGGACTAGTCCACCAATTTTGGGTACATAATTACCCAATTCACCAGTACGCGGCACCAAGCCGCCTGTAGACACGGCACTGAGTGCAAGGCAAAACGCTTCAAACACTGGGGTTTTGAAAATGACGAGCAACACGAAACAAACAAGCGCGATTAAAAAATATACCAAAGATATGATCCGCCCAATATGTATCAATCTGGAAAATAATTCGCCCTTCTTAAGGGTAAACAAAACAGACCTGTGCACCCCCGTCCCGCTTAAATTTAAGGCCGCAAAAATGACAATAGCGAAACAGGCCGTAAATACGCCGCCGCACCATTGTAATAATGACCGCCAAACCAGTAAAGACTTCCCAATTTCCTCTGGGATGAGTATCGAGGCTCCCGTGGTTGTAATCGCTGAGACACTTTCAAAATAAGCAGAACCAAGACCATCAACACTTCCTGTTGCGAGGTAAGGGAGACTGCCGAGAATAGGAATGATCAGCCAAAATAAAAACAGGAAAATCAATGCATCGCGTGTATTTTCTACATTGGGCGCGTTTTGGGCCGTGAAATAAATGATCAGCCCTACGATACCTGTAATACAGCC
>JAESQI010000200.1 GCA_016765255.1 Robiginitomaculum sp.
AGAAAGCATAACATCTGTTGCCCGTTTGATACTATCCACGAGGCTCTCTTTACAGCCGTAAAGATTATCAAATTTCGATTTGGTTACAGTGTCATTAACATTGATAGCAGGCACAACCAATTTGCCTTCTTTTTCCATTTGGTAGAGACGCATAACGCCCGTTGTTGTTTCTTCTGACAGGCCGCGTATGTCTTTCATCATGTCAGGATATTCTTTGTGCATAAGGACGGTCAAATCCCCGCCGTCATCCAAAATCATATTCGGTGTCCAGCCATCTGGCCCTTTTATAGTTGCGTGAATACACTCCCAAAACTCTTCGTCAGTGAGACCTTTCCATGCATAGACAGGAACGCCCGTTACGGCAATGGCCGCAGCCGCTTGGTCTTGGGTTGAGAAAATATTACAAGACGACCAGCGCACAGTCGCGCCCAGAGCCGTCAAAGTTTCAATCAGAACAGCCGTTTGGATCGTCATGTGCAGACAACCTGCAATCCGTGCGCCCTTTAGAGGTTTGCTGTCGCCAAATTCGGCGCGCAAAGACATAAGGCCCGGCATTTCTGTCTCGGCAATATTGATTTCTTTACGGCCCCAATCGGCAAGGCTGATATCGGCTACTTTGTAATCGGTCATGTGAGAGTCCTGTTGGGAGGGGAAAGTTTTTAACCAGCAGGCTATAAGTTCTTTTTCCACCAAGTGCAATGCCTTTTTTATTCCCCGTTCAGATAAAAAACACGCCGCCAAGCATTCACATTGGGCATTATTGCTGATACAAAACCCAATATGCAATCCTCTCTTCCTATTGATGTCGCCCGACGCGTTCTCCAGACCGAAATTGATGGTCTTTTGGCGCTCTCAGACAAATTGGGCGACGAGTTTTCTATGGTTGTTGACCAGCTCTCTAAATTGAGCGGGCATGTAATATTAGCAGGGGTTGGGAAAAGTGGTCATGTGGCGCGTAAAATTGCAGCCACCTTGGCGTCCACTGGCACACCGTCTCTCTTCATCCATCCCACAGAAGCCAGTCACGGCGACATGGGTATGATTAAAAAAGGCGATGTTGTCATCGCCCTGTCCCGCTCAGGCGAGACACAAGAACTTGCCGATATAACCAGATTTTGCAAACGGTTTGATGTGACCCTCATCGCAATCACGTGCATGGAAAACAGCACTTTGGCAAAGGCATGTGACATATTGTTGTTACTGCCTGACGCTGCGGAAGCGTGCAATATAACGGGAGCGCCCACAACGTCCACTATATTGCAAATGGCCTTAGGGGACGCTTTGGCAGTGGCTCTGTTGGAGTTGCGCGGGTTTACCGCTGGTGATTTTAAAACCTTTCACCCAGGCGGCAATCTCGGGGCACAACTCACATTTGCGCAAGATATTATGCATACGGGCAACCATGTGCCGCTCGTGGGCCACGCCGCCCTCATGGATGAAGCCCTGACCATTATGAGTGATAAGGGATTTGGCTGCGTGGGGATTACAGATCAAGCAGGCCAGTTCATCGGCATGATCACAGATGGAGACATACGCCGTAACCTCCATAAGGATTTGCCTAACTTAAAGGCCAAGCACATTATGACGACAAATCCCAAAACCGTAACCCCACAAACATTAGCGGTCGAAACCCTGAAAATCATGACGGCCTCACCGCCGAAGGTCATGCAAATATTTGTATTACTTGGTGGGGAGCCAATTGGTATAATACATATGCATGACCTTCTGCGGGCTGGGTTGGTGTAAAATGTACACCCTCATGACCTTAAACGGTGCGAGGTGTTATTTCCGTCGGTTTTTAAAAAATAATCATGAAGGTTTAAGACTATTGCGCTTAAATAAGGCAAATTAAATCAACGCCTCTTAAAGGATAGACCATGAATATGAAACCGAAATCGGTACTCCGAGCCAATACGCTCGCCTTTGAAAATCAAGCTTTAATCAAGCCGACAGGCTTTCGCGAATATGACGCGCGGTGGTGGTTTGGCGATCATGAGAGCATGGCAGGGGCGGGCAAAGCGCCCGAAATAAACCTATACGGTATACAGCTTTTGGGCGCGTCTCTTGGCACACTAATCCACGAGTTGGGCGTTAAACCGCAAATCGTCGTGGGCCATGATTACCGTTCTTATTCACTGTCAATCAAACAGGCTTTGATCACAGGCCTCATGAGTGCAGGTATCGAAGTTATGGACATTGGCCTCGCCCTATCTCCGACCGCCTATTTCGCTCAATTTGCATTAGACGTTGCGTGTGTGGCTATGGTGACGGCAAGCCACAATACCAATGGTTGGACAGGGGTGAAAATGGGGGTGGAAAAACCGCTAACTTTTGGCCCTGACGAAATGAGCCGCCTTAAAGAAATCGCCTTGTCTGGCAAAGCTATAAATAGAGGCGGCGGTGGATACCAAAAAATTGAAGATATGGCCGCTCTCTATATGCGAGACCTTGCCAAGGGCATTAAGATCAAACGTAAAATTCGCGTAGTCGCAGCCTGCGGGAACGGAACAGCAGGCGCATTTGCCCCCCATGTTTTGAGTAAAATTGGTGTCGAAGTCATTCCCGTTCAGTGCGAGCTTGATCATAATTTCCCCGCCTATAACCCCAACCCTGAAGATATGAAAATGCTCCATGCGATGCGCGACGCGGTGCTAGAACACAAAGCAGACCTCGCCGTTGGTTTTGACGGCGACGGAGACCGATGCGGCGTGGTTGATAATGAAGGCGAAGAAATATTTGCTGATAAAGTCGGGGTGATGCTGGCCCGTGATCTCTCGGCAAAGTTTAAAAACGCGCAATTTGTCGCCGACGTGAAATCAACGGGGCTTTATGCCACGGATCCCGTCTTGATGGCTAACGGCGCAAAAACCGATTATTACAAAACTGGTCATTCCTATATTAAGCGCCGTTCCAAGGAACTCGGCGCTCTGGTCGGGTTTGAAAAATCAGGTCATTATTTCTTTAACGCCCCCATTGGACGGGGTTATGACGACGGGATATTATCCGCCATCGCCATTTTGCAAATGCTCGATAATAACCCAGACAAATCCATGGCTGATTTACGCCGCGCCCTGCCCAAAACATGGGGCAGCCCGACCATGTCGCCCTATTGTGATGATGAGAAAAAATACGGCGTGGTCGATAAGGTTATCGCTGAATATCAAAAAGCTTTTAAAGACGGGGACAAATTACTTGGCCAATCCATTCGTGATGTCAACACCGTCAACGGGGTGCGGGTCACCTTAGAGGACGGCACATGGGGCCTCGTGCGCGCCTCTTCCAACACCCCCAATCTGGTCGTGGTCGTGGAAAGCCCGACAAGTGAGACCAACAAAACCAACATGTTTCGCGAAATCGAAACCAGACTCGCCAAATACGAAGACGTTGGCGAGTATGACCAAAAAATTTGAGGTTTGCAAAAAATAATGAACAGTTTATTTATTTACGGAACCTTGGCGCCCGGGGAAGAAAACGCCCATATTATGGACGGCATGGTCGGCATTTGGACACAGGCCAGTGTGCGCGGCAAACGTTTTAATATCGGATGGGGGGTGCATAGCGGTCATCCTGGCCTCATACCTGACCAAGAGGGTGTAGTGGTGAACGGGCTTATTTTTACCTCCAAAGACCTACCCGCACATTGGGACAGACTCGATACATTCGAAGGCAAAGACTATAAACGCGTCATGATTATGGCCACATTAGAAAATGGCGATAAGGTGAAAACACAAATCTATAGCGTATTGAGCCGAGATTAAAGCGCGTTTTCGATAACGCCTACTAAGCCATCTGTCACACTTTGCACGGCGGCAAAATCATCGCCTTCTGCCATAACGCGAATCAGAGGTTCGGTGCCTGACGCTCGTACTAAGATACGCCCGCTCCTGCCCATTTGCGCATGTGCGTCTTTGATGGCAGATTGTACGCTTTTAATCTCAAGCGGGTTTTGGCCTGAATATCGTACATTTTTGAGAAGCTGCGGTACTGCCGTGAATAAATCTAGCACTTCACTGGCGGGTTTATCTTTGCGGATAATTTCGGCCAAAACCTGTAGGGCAGCAATTGTACCGTCCCCTGTCGGAGAAAAATCTGTCATCAATATATGCCCTGATTGCTCTCCGCCGACATTATATCCATCTTGTCGCATACGGGCAGCCACATAACGGTCGCCAACATCTGTGCGGATCAGTTCCAGTTTTTCATCCCCCAATCGCCGTTCAAGACCAAGGTTTGACATCACGGTCGCCACAATGCCGTTTCTTGACAGGCGGTTTGTTTGCTTCCAACCGATAGCCATGAGGGCCAATAATTGATCCCCGTCAACGATTTTACCTTTCTCGTCGCACATGATCAGACGGTCAGCGTCCCCGTCCAGAGCAATACCTATATCGGCTTTGTGTTCAAGCACGGCTTTTGACAAAGCATCCGTATGGGTTGAACCACATAATGCATTTATATTGGTACCGTCAGGATCCGTGCCAATGGTGATCACTTCACTCGCCCCCAATTCCCAGAGGGTTGCGGGCGCGGTTTTATAGGCAGCGCCATTGGCGCAATCAAGGACAATCCTAAGACCGTTGAGTGTAATGCGGCGCGGAAATGTGGCTTTGACAATTTCGATATAGCGAGCTTGCGCATTATCATAGCGCTTTGCACGACCCAGATTGGCGCCCGTGGCCAGCCCCTCTTCCAAGCCTTGCTGCATCAATTTTTCGATTTCTGCTTCGGCACTATCTGAGAGCTTTTTCCCGTCAGGGCCGAAAAATTTAATGCCGTTATCATGAAATTTGTTATGGGACGCGGTGATCATAACGCCCAAATCTGCGCGTAAGGAACGGGTCATCATGGATACACCTGGCGTTGGCAATGGGCCGAATAGGCGTACATCCATCCCCACAGCCGTAAAACCAGCCACCAATGCAGGTTCAATCATATAGCCCGATAAGCGGGTATCTTTGCCAATCACCACGCTATGGCGGCGACCATTTTCGCGCATGAAATATTTTCCAGCCGCCATCCCTAGTTTGAGGACGTTTTGCGGTTCCATGACGCCGCTATTGGCAAGGCCGCGTACACCATCAGTGCCGAAAAATTTCTTGCCCATGATTTCCCTCTTAACGCTTATAAAAAAGACATGCTATTATTTTACCGTGCTTTAGTAATTGATTTATATCATGCAAATTTTAGGCCATACTATAAATTTTTATACACTGTATTTTAGAATTTTTGGTATATATATTTGATTTACGCCGTATTCTAAAGGTAAGCGTACAAAAATAATACAAATAAAGGGCATTTATGTGCGGAATTATTGGAATAGCAGGAACTCAACCCGTTACAGACCGTTTGGTTGAAGGCCTAAAGAGGTTAGAATACCGTGGGTATGATAGTGCAGGCATTGCCGTCATTGAAAAACTGGGCCAACAAACACAGTTGATACGCCGCCGCGCCAAGGGAAAAATAGTCAATCTTGAAAAACAGATTGAGCTTGAACCAGCCGACGGTATGCTCGGGATTGCCCACACACGGTGGGCCACCCACGGCGCGCCAAATGAAACCAACGCCCATCCTCATTTTGCGGGCCGCGTTGGACTGGTGCACAACGGCATCATCGAAAATTTCACCAGTTTGCGCGAGGATCTTAAATCTAGCCGCACATTTGTGACGGAAACGGACACAGAAGTTGTCGCCCACCTAATCGACGAGGCGATGAAATCGGGCCTGTCTGGCAAAGATGCATTTGCCCAATCCTTAAAGAAATTAACTGGAGCCTTTGCCCTTGGCGTCATTATTGACGGGGTGGACGGGCAATTATTTGCGGCGCGCAGGGGCAGTCCGCTTGCCATCGGATTGGGCGAGAATGAAAACTATATTGGGTCTGACGCTATCGCCCTCGCCTCGCTTTCGACCCGTATTATTTATTTGGAAGAAGGCGATTGGGCCGTGATTACAACGGACAGTGTTGAAATATTTGACGCCGATGATAACCCCGTTAAACGTGATATTACGATTGTAACAGGCAGTTTGGCGGCGGCAGAAAAAGGCAATTACCGCCATTTCATGCTCAAAGAAATTTACGAGCAACCCGAATCCGTCTCCCACACGCTGACCCATTATGTAGATGCCTTTAACCACAAGATTAAAACCACAAAACAGTTAAAGCTATCTGGACTTGATTTCAAAGACATTGAACGGGTCAGTCTTGTGGCCTGCGGCACGGCTGCTTACGCCGCCTATGTGGCAAAATACTGGTTTGAGCAAATCGCGAACCTCCCTGTTGATGTGGATATTGCGTCGGAATTTCGCTACCGTAAACCTGCTTTGATTAAAAACTCTATTACAATGGTTGTCTCTCAATCAGGCGAAACAGCAGATACACTGGCCGCCCTGCGCTATGCTCAGCAAAAAGGCTTACAAACCGCCGCCCTTGTCAATGTGATGAATTCTACCATGGGACGTGAAGCAGATTTTGCTTTGCCGATCAATGCAGGGCCAGAAATAGGTGTGGCGTCAACAAAAGCATTTACCTCACAACTGACCGCCCTCTTGTCACTTGCCATTTGCGCAGGTGTCGAGCGCGGGCATATTAACGCCGCGCAGGAACGAGGCCTCATCGAAGCCTTAACCCAAATGCCTCGCCTCATTGCCGAGACCCTCACCTTGGATAGCGAAATCGAAACATTGGCCCATGATCTCTCCAAGGCCAAAAATGCATTTTATTTGGGTAGAGGTTTACATTTCCCCTTGGCCCTCGAAGGCGCACTCAAACTTAAGGAAATTTCTTATGTCCACGCGGAAGGGTATGCGGCTGGCGAATTAAAACACGGCCCCATTGCCTTGATCGAAGAAGGCACGCCCGTTATCGTGATTGCGCCTACGGACGAATTGTTTGAAAAAACTGTATCCAATATGCAAGAAGTCTCAACGCGGGGCGCGAAAATTTTGCTGATCACCGACAAAGAGGGCGCGCTCAAAACCAAAGGCATGGCCGACGCGACGCTGATATGTCCAGAGGTGAGTGTTGAAACCGCGCCGATTGTCTACGCAGTCACCATCCAGCTCCTCGCCTATCACGCCGCCGTGCATTTGGGGACGGATGTGGATCAGCCCCGTAATTTGGCCAAATCAGTTACGGTTGAATAAGCGCCTCCACGCACGGTATTCGCAGGCCATAAAACTTTTATTTCCTGAAATGATCCAGAACATAATGATCATGGACGGTATAAAGACCAACAGATCAACCACTTTGAACGGCATGTTAAAGGGTTCCAATATGTCTGGGCCGACGATCATCCATGCGGCTGCTAATATTGAGCCCCCTATAATCATAAAGGCTGACTTGTTTCTATTTGATTGTTTACGCATTCTCTTCTCCTTTATCATCTTCAAAAATTTCTTCTATTGCCCGCTCAAACAGGCGGGATATTTTAAAGGCTAATGGCAAAGACGGATCATAACGCCCTTTTTCTAAAGCATTTATAGTTTGCCGCGAGACATTGAGTTTCTCCCCAAGTACCGCTTGGCTCCAATCGCGTTCGGCGCGCAATACTTTTAAAATATTTTTCACGGACACCCACCTTTGAGGCCCGCTTTTTTATTAAGGACAAATGAGGCTATCCCGTAAGCAAAGTAGAACCCAGGTCCTGCAAAAAATATAGGGATACGCGGCACATCAGTCATCAGCTCCATGAGCCCCCAGCCACTTGCAAAAGCTGTAACGATCATCAAGCCAATCATCATCGCTTCGGTTTGAATGGCTCGTAAATACTCGTCTAGTTCTTTCACATAGCGCCACTGGGCCCACATCCATACAAATATGGCCAGCACGGGGATAAGGGTTAAAATATAAATCGCGTTAGTTGGAAAAAACGGCTTTCCCTCTGCCCATGAAATTACAAACACACCGACCAGATAGACAATCACGGCTGGAATAAAGAGTCGGAAATAGCGTTTAGCCGCTTGTTTATGATGATCCATTTTTGGCTCCATTACTTAAGGGTTAAAGCCGTTTGCACGGCGGTTAAAAATTCTTCTGGCTGGTCTTTCATAATGAAATGAAAGCTGTCTTCAATACGCGTCAACTCCACATGGGGGAGACCACTATATTGAGACGTGTAAAAACTCTCCATTTGCGCGGCTGGCATGCCCATCACCTCGTCCCAAGCATAAATCACATGCACATTTGTTGTAACATCGCTTAAATGTGGACGCATATCATCCGTCATTAAATTATGGACTGCATTTGCCATAACGCTGCGGTCTGACGCCAATGACCAGACTAGAATATCTTTCTGTGCGTCCGCTTTTTTTGACATGCGGCCAACGGACTGCTTTTGCATACGCTCAAAACCTTGAGCGTCACTTCCCATGATTATATCTCTAAAACTGTCCGCTTGCGGGGCCGCAGTCTCAGTAGTCGCGGCGGGGTTAAATATGGTTGGGTAAAACGGCAACGCATCGACAATGATAATTTTATCCAACGAAACCGCGTCACTATGTGCCAGTTTCAGGGCGGTAAATCCCCCCATTGAATGCCCCATGAGGGTAACATTTTGCAGATTTTTCTCCTTTATATACATCGTCAGGTTTTTGGTGAGACCATTTATTACCTGATCACTTCCCTGCTTTGGAGAGGGTGTACCCGCAAATCCTGAAACATCGACAATATGCAAATTATGGGTTTGTGCCAAATTCGCAATGACGCCGTCCCACACTTTTGACGACGATACGAGACCGGGAATTAAAATTAAGTTTGGCGCATTTGCTGTGTCGGAGGGGATCAGCCGCACATTAAGCCAATTTGCCGTATAATCATAACGCGACTCTATGTTTTGCTCAAGTGTTTGAATTTCTGGCGCTACCTTTGCGCTCTGATCAACACCAGCAGGCCCGCATGCAACCATGCCAAGCAGCGCACTTGTGAGGCATATATTTTTTAATCCATTTTTACTCATTTTATTGTCTCTCTATTTGTGTCAAGTTAGCTTTACATAGAGCAAGATTTTATATATGTCAAGCATCCTTTCCATTATATCTGGTATACTTTACACACTGTGATCACGAAAATTTGTATGACGCAGCATGGTTTTTTGCGGTAGGTAGAGACATGAATATCAAAGTTGACATATTAAACCCGCTAAAATTTAGTGACCCTGACATAACGGCTAAAGGTGAAAAACGGGCGAGTGTATATTTTAAAACCCTAAAAACCCTCTGGTTTTTCACGGGATCTCTTTGCAATATCGAATGCTTGAATTGTTATATAAAAAGCTCGCCGACTGCCGATCATTTCGTGTATCTCACACCAGAGGACATGGCTCCGTATCTCGACGAAATCGACGCGCTCGGCTACGGGAAAATTGAGATCGCCTTTACGGGCGGTGAGCCTTATATGAACCCACACATCATTACTTTGTCAGAAATGGCATTGGAGCGCGGGCATAACCTGCTCGTATTAACCAATGCCATGAAACCAATGATGCGCCCGCGTGTGCAAGCGGGGTTATTAGCCTTACAAAAAAAATACCCCCACACCATGACCTTACGCATTAGCCTTGATCATTACGCGCAGGAGTTCCACGATAAAGAGCGCGGCATTGGTAGTTTTGAAAGCGCTATAAAAGGTATAAATTGGTTATCTGAAAACGGCTTTAGTCTCAATATAGCAGGGCGTACAATTTGGCATGAGGACGAAAACACATCCAGAAACGGCTATGCAAACCTCATTCATGATCATCATTGGAACATCAATACGCAAAGCACGAAACAACTGGTCTTATTTCCTGAAATGGACGACACAAAAGATGTACCAGAAATCACAACTGCCTGTTGGGGCATATTGGGCGTCTCGCCCGATGATATTATGTGCTCAAACGCCCGCATGGTGGTCAGGCGCAAAGGCGCGCAGCGGGCCAGTGTTCTGGCCTGCACCCTGTTATGGGATGATGATCAATTTGAGCTGGGCCCTAGTTTAGCAGAGGCCCGCGCTCCCATTAAACTCAACCACCCCCACTGCGCTAAATTTTGTGTTCTTGGTGGCGCGTCTTGCTCAGCTTAAGGCGCGGCAGCGCTTGACTAAGGAGCTGCGGCGCTTGGGCCAAGGTTTTCGGCTAAAAACTTGTCCATGGCGTTAAAAAATATCAACCGGTTTTCCGAGTTTTGCAGATAATGGCTTTCATTTTTTAGGGGCACATATGTGACCTTTGCGCTAGATTTTCTCAATGCCCGCTTCATTCTTTTGTACTGATCAAAATAAACCACGATATCATCTTCGCCGTGGGCGAGCATAAGCGGAATAGTGATTTCCTTCGCTCTTTTAACCGGTGAGTTTTGCTTCATGTCATCCCGACCTTCAAACCCTTGTAGTAATGAATTTTGAGCGGTAATTTTTCCAAATCTAAACTGCTTCATATCCCTAACCATGTCTTGGAGGTCGGTGACCCCCGCCATGCTTAAGGCACATGCATAAAGCTCAGGGTTTTTAATCGCCGCCATCAGGGCCGCATAGCCGCCGTAAGACCAACCAACAATGCAGACGCGGTTTGGATCTGCATATCCTTTTTTTATCAACCACCGGGTTCCGTCTTCCACATCATCTTGCATCACCACCCAATTCTTACGGCCAGCATCTGCAAATTTTTTGCCGTAACCTTGAGAGCCGCGAAAGTTCATTTGCAAAACCGCATAGCCTCGCGACGCCATAAATTGAGCCAAATAGTCAAAGCTAAGACTGTCGCGGGCGTGGGGGCCGCCGTGAGGCATAATAATAAAAGGCAAGTTTTTTAGCGGCATACCGTCAGCTATTTTTGGCGGCGTGGTGAGATAGGCTGGTATTTTGACCCCGTCTCGGGTTTTATAACTGATCTTTGTCACATCGCCTTGCACAATATTGCCAATTTCAGGATAATCGCAAGTAATAAATGAGACACGGCCTTGCGCTACATTAAAATGCATTAAGCTATTGGGCACGCTGGGTGTGCTGGCTTTAAAGACGATAATATTCCCGTCAACGGTTTGGTCTACATATTGTATATTATATCCGTCTAATTTCTTGCGTATTTTATCAAATCTGCTTTTGTACTGACTGTCAAAAAATACAGTTTTTCCAACATCGGCAATATAGCTCGCCCCGATCACTTTTGTGCCGTCACGACTTAAGACAATGCCGCTAACATCATATTGATCGTTTTGGAAAAGCTTGCGAGTTCTTTGCTTTTTGGCAAGGTCATAAATGAATAAACCTCTTGTATCTTTGCCGTCATATAAACCAATAATCAATTCATTCGGGTCTTGCATAAATCCGTAAATAGCTGCGGTGGCGTCCAACCCTGGATAGTCATTCACATGTCGCCATTTTTTGGAATGGGCGTCACGAATGATCATTTTTACGCGACCACTCTCATCTTTAAGCCCGATGCCAATCCGAGGCTCCGACCTTAAATCTGTCACCCAAGTTTGAATACCTTCTTCGCCCTGCTTAATATTTTCTATGCTAGTATTGCGCACGTCCACTTTTATAACGTCTGGCTTAAAGCGATCTGAAAGACCATATGACATTAAAATATGATTGGGATCATTGGGCAAAAAATCAATGACGTTATTGCTAAATTGTCTCAATTCGGTTCTTCTTTTTGCTGTCCCAATAACACGCTTGCTCTTTGGTTTTAGTAACTGCCGTGCTTCCGTCAAATCGCGGTTAAGCGCGAAAAGATTTCCAGCTCCAGACAGAGTTTGCCCAATCATTATTTTATGGCGCGTACTGACCAATATAATATCATTGCCCGACCATTTTACCCAATTGATATTGGATTTTTTATCAAGCGCTTTCACCCGTATTTTTTTATCACTTGGATTGGCGAGATTAAACACACGTACAATATATTTTCCCTCAAAATCAACCACCGCCGCCAACCATTTCCCGTCGGGCGAAATCGCGGCGTCGTCAATCATAGGCATACGCGCATAATGTTTGACAGGAACGATTTTTGCATGGGCAAAACTCCCAGCCAGCCCAGACAGTGACGTGAATAAAAATATCAATATACAGATTGTAAAGTGCATAATTCCCCCCGGATATGCATTTTATTATTTTGCAATTATAGAGGACGTTTTTTAAATTTACTAGGGCCACCTTGGCTTTTTTTTGCTGGTACGGATTTTACAGTTAAGGTGCTGCCTCACTTGTCCCGAGATGTTTTTCTAAAAATTCATCCAGACCTACAAAAAACCGCTGTCGGTTATCTTGGTTGGATAAAAAATGATCTTCGTCTTTGAACGACATAAAAGTGACCTTGGCAGAACTTTTTTTCAGGGCTCGCTTCATGCGGGTAAATTGGTCATAATGAACCCTTTGATCTAGGGTTCCATGCGCAAGAAACAAGGGTACTGTGAACTCTTTTGCAAGCTTGACTGGAGAATTAGCCTTGATATCGTCTTTACTTTCAAAACCCTTGAGGACAAAGTTTCTCGCCCCAATGCGTCCAAATCTGTATTTGTTTATATCGCGGATCATATCTTGAAGGTCGGTTACACCGGCCATTGAAACTGCACACGCATAAAGCTCTGGATTTTTGATTGCCCCCATCAAGGCCGCATACCCGCCGTATGACCATCCTGCAATGCACATACGTGTTGGATCGGCATATCCTTTTTTTATCAACCATCGCGCGCCATCCTCAACATCTTCTTGCATCAGTACCCAGTTTTTTCGTCCCGCTTCTTTGAAAGATTTGCCATATCCTTCCGAGCCGCGAAAATTCATCTGCAAGACGGCAAAGCCCCGCGAGACGAAAAATTGAGAAAAATAATCAAATCTCTTTGAGGTACGGGCATAGGGGCCGCCGTGGGGTAAAATGACAAATGGCAGGTTTTTAAGTTGCGCCGAGCTCGTGATTGAAGGCGGCAAGGTGACATATGCAGGTATCTTAAACCCGTCCCTAGCCGTATATGAGACACTCATCACTTCCCCCATTTCACTTGCGGGTAGTCTTGGGCGTATTAAAGATAACAGAGATACTTTATTGGTACTTGTATTCAGCATCATTAACGCCCCAGGATCGTAGGCATTGGTAATATTGAACAATACAATTTCACTATCTTGGGATTGATCCACATAATCGACCGTATAGCCATTATATTTTGCCCGCATGAACTCAAGCGTATTTGCGTATTTACCAAACAGGACTGTTTCCTTTGTATCTGCTACATATTGTACACCGGCAATACTCTTACCGTCTGCACTCAGGACGAGATCACCCACGTCATAATCATCATTATGAAATAGTTTGCGCACTATTTTTTTAGCGCTCAGACTATATACATAGAGCCCGAGCGTTTCTTTGCCCTGATAGGAACCAATCACCAACTCGTTGGGATCAGATGTAAACCCGTGAATATCTACATTTACATTCAGTCCCGGGAACTCATCAGCATATCGCCATTTTTTTCCATTGGCATCTCGAATGATTAAATTCCATTTTTCCGTCGACCTATCCAATAGTCCTTGTCCAATACGTGGCTCACCACGTAAATCCGTATACCACTGTTGAATATTTTTCTTCCCCCGCTTAACCGTTTTATATTTTCCAGTTTTAACATTCACTTTCTTGATATCAGGGGCAAATACATTTGTGTCTGAAAAACTCATCAAGATATGATCGGGATCATCTTGAAGAAAATCTACAACATCATTATTATATTGCCTAATTTTGTCTTCGGGCACTATCAAGTATTTACCCTTCATAGAGTTTACGTCCAAAGTATATATGAAACCTGTTGTGACGGGTGTTCTCGCAATTTTTTCGCTTTTCCATAAGCTGATAAGGACACGGTCATTATTCACCCATTTAATCCATTGCGGCTTTATCCTTTTCCCCAAGCCAACAACACGAGGTTTGCCTTTGTTTATCTTGTCAATATTCATAATACTAATGCCGTATTCACCGCCCATATTGATAAATACGGCAATCTGTTTGGCATCGGGGGAGATGGCCGCGTCATAGATCCGGGGGAGTTCCCCAAAACTTTCTGCCCTAGGGGCTGAATGGGCGTGAACCCACGGCCCAAAACCAACCATAATACCTAAAATAAAAATTAAAGTGCGCATATTTCCCCCATTGACTGATTTATAACCAAATAACCTCAATCGGTAAAATGTTTTGATAGGCGCAGGCCTTGGGCTTGGTAGTGGGAGCCGTTTTGACCGTAAAGGTTATCTGGAACTTCGAGCATTTTCTCAAATTCTAATTTGGCCACCGCCTGACCGTGGCGCAACATAAAGGGCACGTCGCGGCCACGCACTTCAAGTACGGCCCGAGATCCCGCGCCGCCCGCTTCCGATATGCCAAAGCCTGGATCAAAAAATCCAGCATAGTGAGCCCGAAATTCACCGATTTCTGGGGCAATCGGGGCCATTTCAGCCGCTTGGTTGGCAGGGATTTGCACGGCTTCTTTGGACGCTAAAATATAAAATTCATTAGGATCTAAAATCAGTAAACCATTCGGCGCAGAGAGTGGCTCCCAAAAATCAAGTGCTTTATGACCCGCTACCTTGGATAAATCGACCACACCACTATGGCGGCGCGCTCGCCAACCTATAATGCCGTCATTGCCGACCCCTTGCAAATCAATGCTCACCGTTTGCGAATTGATAATTTTTTCCGCGCCTCTGCGAAACCGGATTTGCACCAATTTATCACCGGGGCGAGCGAGAACGGAAAATGTTCGCGGGGCGATTTCCACATAGAGCGGGCCTTTATAACCGCACGGTATGGCCTCAAATTGCTCGGCACAATCCGATATAACCCGAGTAAATACATCAAGTCTGCCCGTTGAACTTTTCGGGTTGGCATGGGCTGATATATGTTTTGGTAAGTTTAAATATTCCTGCAAGGGTACGAGATATACACACCCCGTCTCAAGTACGGCGCCAGAGCTTAGATCTATTTTGTGCATAACCAAATTGTCATCAAGACAGTCTTTGATGCTGCGCCCAGCACCCGGTAAAAAACTGGCCCTGAGGCGATACGCAGTATTGCCGAGCCGTAAATCCAACGAAGCGGGTTGGATTTGATCAATTTCCAAAGCCGTGGGCGCTGTAATGTATTTGTCCTTTAGCAAAACCTCTATGCTTTGCTTGGGCAAAATGCCAGATTTAACGGCTGGATTTGATATAGATTTTTTTCTCACGCTGGCTTTCTATCAGAGCAAAGCACGGCTGAACAGAATTGTTTTCGCCTAAAGCTTGCAGGAAAAGCATATAAATCGCTCGCTCTACTGGTTTATTCACTTGCGCTTATGGCGGGGATAGGTAATTTACATAAATTATAAAATACCAATAAAAATCAGTATGGTAAGGTAAGGGTGGCAATATGTACGAAAGCAAAACACGAGATGTTGTTGTCCGCGTAGAACCTGAGTTTCTCATCGAACAATCCTCACCGCAAGATAACCGCTTTATCTGGGCATATACCGTTGAAATCGAAAATCAAAGCAATGAAGATTTGCAAGTGATCAATCGGTTTTGGAGAATTGCCGACCGCAATGGGCACGTACAAGAAGTATCTGGTGAGGGCGTCGTTGGGGAAATGCCGACATTAAAACCCGGCGAGACCTTTCGCTATACATCTGGCGCCCCTTTGTCCGCGCCCTCAGGCGTCATGATGGGAAAATACGGCATGAAAACTGTGAGCGGCGAACATTATGATGTGGATATTCCAGCCTTTTCACTCGATAGCCCATACGAGCCTCGCTCCATTAACTAAGCTCTTATTTTCTGGCCTGTCTCTGATTTAAGCCCTAAATAAAATCTTCCATATCTGGAATGCGCCCAAAGGCGATTTTACCGCCTGCATAGCCGCCGCTTGGTTCTATATGTGTGCCAAGGCTTAAACATGTACGGCCATAATGGGTGTTAAGCGCGTCCATAAGTACACTCATGTTTTCCCAGTTTTTTCGGCGAGACCGCTCATCTGCAGTTTCGAGCAAATCTTCACACCGCTGATTTTGTGTTACCAACCCAAACAAGCATATAGAGACTTTAAACGGAGATTGGTTTGGAGATTGTTGCTTCAATGCCAACACCATATTTTCCAAGCTTTTTAAGAATGTATGGTCATCAAAGGCAGGCACCTGAAAATGTGTTGTCCGTCGCCATCTTGTCTGGTGTTTAAAACCGACGTGCAGAGAAAGATAAGACGCGGCAAAGTTTTCCCGACGTAAACGCCGTGCCGCCTTGACCAATAACAAACGTGCGCAATTGCGAGCGCCTTGAATATTTCTCCAGTCTGGCGACAAGACGCGCCCATGCCCAAACATATTGCGGGTGGTTTTTAAGGCCTCTGTCCGAAATCCGTGCAGCCCCGCCCAAAGTCTTTCCCCCTCGACACTGCGCCAAATCGCGCGCATTTGCTTGCCGCTTAACCCCATCAATTGCCGCACGGAAACAATGCCAGACATCCGCAACCTTTCTTGCATCCTCCTGCCGATTCCAGGAATGTCTGACAGTTTAATTCCGTACAACATGTGTGGTAAATCTGTTGGCTGTAAACAGACGAGACCGTTTGGTTTTTCCATTTCAGCCGCAATTTTTGCTAAAAGCTGATTGGGGCCAAATCCAATAGAGGGGGTAATATAGGGGCCTATATCCGCCGCCAAATTATCGCGTATTTCCACGGCAATTGAAAGCCAGTTTTGCCGCTCACGCCCCTTCAATTGGCACTCCACCTCGTCAATTGACCACACATTGTGAATGGGTAAGCTTTTGCCGACTGACTTTAAAATTCGGTGGTGCATTTTAATATACACATCATGGCGGGCAACAGGCGCAGGAAAATCAGGATATATTTCGCGCACATCAATCAGGCGAACACCGCGCTGGATACCCAATGCCTTTGCCTCACGGCTGACAGCGATAAACCCTGAATAAGGACTATCAAGTGGCAACACGCCCATGGGACGGTTCCGGTAGGCGGGCACGAGCTGTTGCTCGACAGAGGCAAAAAAGCTGTCAAAATCTATATATAGTGTTTCTATACTGGTTGGTTTACGCATCAACCTCAATAGAACATATAGGGAACATTTACAAGCGTGTCTCGCACGAGTTTGCAATTTTTGTTGTATTGTGTAGCGATTTGGGCAATGGCTATACCATGCCGGATTTAAGACCAGTTTTATTTGTTGTTGGACTGATGATTACGGCGTTGGGGGTTATCATGTTCATCCCCATGGCCGTGGGACTTGCCTATAATGATGACAGTTGGAATGCCTTTGCCACGTCTGGGTTTATCACCAGTTTACTCGGCTCTATCATGGCGCTTGCCAGTTATGCACCCAAAGCAAATCTACGGGCCAGAGGGGCCTTTTTGCTCACCACATTTTCTTGGATTGCCTTGTCCTTTTTTGCCGCCCTTCCCTTGTTAATCGCTTCTATTGGCCTTGATGTCACCGATGCTTTGTTTGAAGCAGTGTCTGGGATTACGACAACGGGCGCCACCGTCATGACTGGGCTTGACGACGCGCCCAAGGCCATTTTGATCTGGCGCGCCATTTTACAATGGATAGGCGGCATCGGGATCATCGTGACCGCCATGGCTATTTTGCCCATGCTCAATATTGGCGGTATGCAACTCTTTCGCATGGAAAGCTCGGACATGGGCGAAAAAATTCTGCCCAAAGCCGCAAGCCTCGCCGCCGCAATCGGGATGATCTATTTACTTCTGACCATTGCCTGTGCTGTCGGATACGGCCTCGTCGGGATGAATGCATTTGACGCCATCGCCCACGCTATGACAACTATTGCAACAGGTGGATATTCCACGTCCGATGCCTCCCTCGGTGGATTTATGGACGACGGAGCTGACCTGGTTGCCATTGCGTTTATGCTCGCAGGCGCGCTCCCCTTTGGGGTTTATCTTTTATCATGGCAAAGAAATTTCAAGCCCGCATTTTCTGATCCACAAATGCGCGGGTTCTTACTGATCGTAACGTTACTGATCGCTGTCATCACCTATTATCTATGGAGTAATAGTATTGAAACCGGCAGCCACGCTCTGCGCCTCAGCGCGTTTAATGTGGTCTCGATTATCACGGGGACGGGCTTTGCAACTGCCGATTATAATCTATGGGGCCCATTTGCCGTGTCGGCTTTCTTTGTTTTTATGTTCATTGGTGGCTGTGCGGGCTCGACCGCATGTTCTATAAAAATATTTCGCTATCAAGTGGCCTTTGAAGCCTTACGGGCATATCTGTTTAAAATGCCCAGACACCACGCCGTTGTCACCATGCGCTATGGGGGTAAAGTATTACCAAACACTGTTGTATATTCAGTCATGGGGTTTTTCTTTTTGTTTTTCACATGCTTTGCCATTACGGCGATTATACTGTCCATGTTGGGCCTAGACGCTATCACCGCTTGGTCGGGGGCTGCCAGTGCCATAGCCAATGTGGGGCCTGGGCTTGGCGACATTATTGGGCCAGCAGGAACCTACCAATCTTTGCCCGATAGCGCCAAATGGGTGTTAATGCTCAGCATGATTGTCGGTCGTTTGGAAATCATTACAGCGTTGGTTTTACTCACGCCGTCCTTTTGGCGCGCTTAGAAACAGGGCCTAAAGATCAGCCTGAGCAAAGGTATAATCCGTGCCGCAATATTCGCAATTGGCGGTGATTTTACCGTCTTTCATCATGTCGCCAATCGCCGCCGCGTCAAAACTTTTAAGGGTGTTGTGCAGACGATCCCGAGAACATGAACATTGGGCAAATATATCTTTTGGCTCAAGACGACTGACCCCTTGTTCGTGAAAAAGGCGGTAGAGCAGATTGTCAGAAGACAAATCTGGATCAAGGAGTTCAGCCGCGCTTACCGTTGCCATAACGGCCTTGGCCATATCCCAAGCCTCAGAGGCGTCGCCCCGCGCCGAATCGCCTGCAATGCGCTGCACCATCAATCCGCCGCCGCGCCATTTAAGTTCTTGCCCCGCCATTTGGTGCTGGCCAACCGCCAATTTTACGCGTGTTGGAATTTGTTCGCTTTGGGCAAAATAATGCTCAGCACAATCTCCTAAGCTTTCCCCTTCAATGGCGGACAAACCTTGATACCTGTCCATGTCCTTACCTTGATCAATGGTCATAGCGAATGTCCCACCGCCCAAGAGCGTATGCGCATCTGGGTGTTGGTTTTCGCCTAGAATACGCGCTAAAGACGACTGGTCAAAGCGAGCATAGGCCCGCACATCTCCGCCCGTTGTACACTCAGCCGTGAGCATGGAAATCGCCCCGTCATTGGTACCGTGGGCTTGCACAAATAACCGCCCTTCGAATTTTAGTGTGCGCGCCACAAGTGCGCTAATGAGAATAGCTTCGCCTAAAATGCGGGCCACAGCAGGCGGGTAGCGGTCGTGACCAAGGGCCGCATCTAAAACATCGCCAAGCCGTATGACCCGCCCGCGCACTTGACCATCGCCAATTCGTACCGGCGCAGTCTGATTGTCATGCATTACATGTTCGCTCATGTGTCGAGGCAGTATTTCAAGATCGCTTTTTGTGCGTGGAGGCGGTTTTCGGCTTCGTCAAATACAGCAGAACGCGGCCCATCAATCACGCTTGCGCTCACTTCCTCGCCCCTATGGGCTGGTAAGCAATGTAAAAACAGGGCGTCCGAAGCTGCCGTTGACATCAACTCATCATTGACTTGCCAATCGGCCAAATCAGCCAAACGCTGCTTCTTGTCCGAATCCCCCATAGACACCCATGTATCCGCAATCACCACATCTGTGCTGGCACATGCATTTTTCGGATCCCCAATGATTTCGATTTTTGCGCCTGCACTTCTAGCCCGTTCCACATCTTGGCCCCGAACTTGATAATTTTGCGGACATGAGAGTACCAATCTATACCCGAATTTTGCCGCGCCATTAACAAAACTCATGGCGACATTATTGCCGTCCCCAACCCACGTTAGTGAAAGGCCGCGCAAATCCCGCCCCTGTTCTTCTAGGGTTTGTAAGTCTGCCATTATCTGGCAAGGATGATTATAATCGGTCAAGCCATTAATAACAGGAACGCTGGCACTATGGGCCAGAGCGGTTATAGTATCGTGAGAATTGGCCCGCAACATAATCCCGTCCACAAAACGTGATAATACCTGTGCTGTGTCCTCGATGGTCTCGCCGCGCCCGAGCTGCATGTCATTTGAGCTGGCGGTAATGCTGGATCCGCCCAATTGGCGCATCCCCATATCAAATGAAAAGCGGGTACGAGTTGAGCTTTTCTCAAACAACATGGCCACCGTATATCCAGATAACGGCGCGTCCGCGTCCACTTTTCCTTTTGGATATCCAGTTCGTGCTTTTTTGCGTACGTGTGCTTCGTCTAAAATTGCCCGAAGCTCACTGGCGGGAATATCTGCGAGAGAGAGAAAATGTTTAATGGGTGAAGTCATCCATCTCTTTCGCTTGCGTAAAAACTTTGTCCAAAATTTCGATGGCTTCGCGTACATGTTCTTCTGTGATGATGAGAGGCGGCACCATACGCAACACATTATCCCCTGCATTGCCAACCAGTAAATGATTATCACGCGCCAAATTACGCACATCGAGCGCCTTTTTCTTAAGCTGCATACCGCACAATAAACCTTTGCCGCGCACCTCTTTGACCACATCGGGATGGGAGTCTTTTAGGGCGGCAAATTGTTGACTAAGATAGTTACCGACCTTAACCACATTGGCCGAAAGAGCTGGGTCAGTGAGTTCGTCGAAGACGGCATTGCCTACGGCCATAGCGAGGGGCCCACCGCCGTAAGTAGAGCCGTGTGTGCCAATGACCATGCCCTCCGCAGCCCGTTCTGTCGCCAGACATGCCCCCATCGGGAAACCGCCACCCATGCCTTTGGCAACGGCCATAACGTCAGGATCCGCCGCGCCGTCTGCCCATTGATGGGCGAATAATTTACCGGTGCGACCCGCGCCGCACTGCACTTCGTCGTAAATCAACAGCAAGCCATGTTCATCACAAAGAGACCGAACATCTTTGAGAAATTGTACCGATAGAGGCCGTACGCCCCCTTCGCCCTGAACGGGTTCAAGCAAAACTGCCGCCGTATTTTCGTTGACCGCATTTTTAATGGCGTCCAAATCATCAAAGGGTAGATTAGTAAAGCCTGGCATAATCGGGCCAAAGCCTTCCATATATTTTGGATTGCCGCCCGCATTTATCGTCGCCATAGTGCGACCATGAAATGCGCCTTTGCAGGTCAGGATTTCGTAGCGCTCCTCGTGACCTTCGACAAATTGACAGCGCCGCGCCGTCTTAATCGCCGTCTCAACCGCTTCTGCACCCGAATTGGTAAAAAATACTTTATCGGCAAATGTGGCGGCGCAATATTTTTCAGCCAACTCAAATTGCCCAGGTACACGAAACATGCCCGATACATGCAAAATTTTATCCGCTTGCTCTTTAATCGCAGTTACGATGGACGGATGCCCATGTCCCAGACCGTTAACCGCAATGCCTGCGATAAAGTCCAAATATTTTTCACCGCTCTCCGTATAGAGATAAGCCCCTTCACCGCGCACAAATTCTTGGGGCGGGGGGGCGTAACAGTTATAAATATGGTCATTTGCAGACATTTGGGATTCCTTATATTTAGGCTTTGAGCCGCCAACCTGATTTTAGCACTGAGAGACACACGACAAATAAAACAACATTAAGAATGGATGTATAGAGCACACCGATCATTATATTCCCGTCCGCAGTCCCAAGAAAACCGTAGCGAAACCCGTCTATGAAATAAAACAACGGATTGGCAAATGATATTTTTTGCATGAAGACGGGCAATTGATCAATATGGTAAAATGTACCCGAGAGAAAACTTAACGGCAGGATGACAAATTGATTGACGACAGCCAGCTGGTCAAATTTCTCGGCCCACACCCCTGACAATAAACCAACCATTGATAAGGCCAAAGCGGCGGACAGGCCAAAATATATCACGGCCCACCACTGGGCGGGCCAAAGCACGGCAAATAGCGACAACGCGAATGTCGTAGCAATAGCAACGAGCACGCCCCGCGTGACTGCGCCGGCAATATAGCCGATTGCCAATCCGAGGGCTGAAAGCGGCGGCATCAACACATCCACAATACTGCCCATCACCTTGCCCGTCATAATGGACGAGGATGAATTGGCTGATGCATTATTTAAAATGCCTAGCATGATCAATCCCGGAATCAAAAACCGGATGAATTCTTGTGGGCCTTCGGCGCGGTTTTGCGCAAAGGCCACCACAAATACGGTCATATACAGCAAATTTGAAACCACAGGGGCGAGGAGGGTTTGCGGCCCGACCTTCATAAATCGGCGCACTTCTTTTTTATAAAGCGTCCACAGCCCGAGCCAGTTTACAAGGCCAAATTGCCGTGTTGTTGGCCCTGCTACAGAGGGAAGCTTTTGAATGTTTTTTATGTTCACCGTCACTCTTGGCTCCGTAAATAAACGCCAAACTGCGCCTGATCCACTCTTATCGCTCTATCATGGCATTTCACCCCCGCCAAGCCGAAAAAAGTGGATTTTTAAAAATATCGGAGCCGCCTCATTTGTCATCATTACATCATAATACAACACAACATATAGAAATCTGTGGATAGTTAGAACAGCTATCTTGTATATAACTGTAAAACAGATACGATATGTTGTAATAAAGTGCGATGTTATCAGCAATAACAAGCTCTAACCACTATATATGGTATGTGGCACTCTAGTCACATGATAATGTGCGATATGCATACGGCGAATTTGCAAGGGGGATTAACCAATGGCGACGTGGACAGAAGACCGGGTAGAAACGCTTTCAAAGCTTTGGGCTGACGGCCTGAGCGCAAGTCAAATTGCCAAAATATTAGGCGAAGTGACGCGCAATGCTGTTATCGGCAAAGTTCACCGCCTTGGCCTATCTGGTCGGGTTAAAAAATCTAAGCAAGCCAAGCGTATGCCCCGAACAACAACTGCGAAAGCCCGTACCACCAGTCCAAGTGCGCCGCGTATGCCGAGACGCATGGCCGCAACACCTGCCCCCGTTCCCCTAGAAGCCAAAAAACTTCCCAACGGGGAATTTGCCAATATTATGACCATTACAGATCATATGTGCAAATGGCCACTTGGGGATCCATCCAGTTCAGATTTCCGTTTTTGCGGACGCGGAGCGGACAAGGGCGACCCTTATTGCAAAGCCCATTCGCAAGTCGCCTACCAACCCGCCCGTCGACGCGGTGTGCCAAGCCCTGCTCTACTTGCGCAAAATAAACGACGCGCTCTGCGTTAGGCGCACTGCATTTTCAAATTTTGTAATTACATTTATTTATCGTTTTTCAATAATAATTGATTGACTCTCGTTATGAAATTGCTATGTTGCCCTTAAAGGAGCGATGATTGTGCAAATTTATGCGAAATGTTTATTGTTAACTGTGAGCTTGGCGACATTGTCGGCATGCGCCAGCATAAATATGGGTCAGGGTTCCGCAAATAAGGGCGTTGGAACACTGGCGCAGCAGAGTAACGTTCCGCAGCCTCCAATCAATGCAAAAACTGGCATTCAAACTTGGGTGGAAACAGCGCCTGAGCGGTTGCCGTCTACGAACTGGGTTGGGAATTTCAACGATTCCATGCTTAACGACCTCATCGCAGAAGCCATGCTTGCCAATACGGATGTACGCGGCGCTCAGGCGCGTTTAATGGCGGCAGAAGCGAGTGCGGCATCTTCGCGGTCTGGGCTCTATCCAAATATTGGGGTCAATGCGAATGCCAGCCGCAATGAGAGTATTAGCGGCAATATTCCAGGCTCAACCAGTTTCAGCCTTGGCGGATCTGCCAGCTGGGAAGTTGATATGTGGGGCCGTATTCGAGGTCAAGCAGATGCAGGCGATTTAGACGCCCAAGCTTCCAATGCTGATTATGCGGGCACACGCTTGGCAATCGCGGGGGCAACGACCCAAACATGGTTTAATTTGATCGAAGCAAGGCTGCAAACAGATTTGGCCACACGTAATGTGAAAACCCAAGAACGGGCTTTACGGCTCACAAAAAGGCGTTTTGACGGCGGTATATCAGGCTCATCCGATTACCGACTTGCCCGTTCAGCCCTCGCCAATGCCAATGCCAGCTTGGCGGCGCGCAAACAAATTCAAAATTCTACAACGCGGCAATTAGAAACCCTTCTGCGCCGTTATCCCGAAGACGCTCTCAAAGCTCGAAATACCTTGCCAGACCTTCCCTCACTAAACGGTGTTGATGGACCGCAGGATATTTTTCTGCGGCGCCCTGACCTGCTCGCTGCCGAGCGGCGTATGCAGGCGGCTGGAATTCGGGTTGATATTGCTAAGAAAAATCTATTACCACGCCTCACTTTGACTGGTTCAGCGTCGTCAAATGGCAGTTCATTGACACGTCTTTTTAGCCTCAATGCTTTAGCCGCCTCACTGGCCAGCGGTTTAACGGCACCCGTGTTTCAAGGCGGCGCTCTTCGGGCAGATATAGCCCGCAATGAAGCCAATTTACGTCTACAAATGGAAAACTATGCGGGCATTGCATTAACTGCCTACCGGGAAGTAGAAAACGGACTTGACGCAGAGGGTTTGCTCTCTGAACGCGTCGCGGCCCTGACTATTTCACTCGACGAAGCCCAAAAGGCGGAAGAACGGTTGGAACAACGTTTTAGTGAAGGCTTGGCCAGTATTTTACAATTACTGGACGCCCAATCACGACGTATTAGTACAGAAGGGCAATTGATCAGTGCACGCAAAGAAAGACTTGCAAATCGGGTCAGGCTACATTTGGCGCTTGGGGGCGGTTTATATGGTCAAGAATTGGCGAGAGAGAAACACCCAAAACCAAGTTTGATTTTGCCAAAATTTGCACAGCTGACAGACCGTCCATAACCGTATCTAAGAATGTGGTATTGGTGAAACGCTTGCAATAAAATGAAGAAGGCGTAAAACTATGCCCGTGCATTTTGTGCGCGTGCATATATTATTGTGGTAGGATATACAAATGAAAATTAAAGTTGGCGACCGAAAATTGGGTATTGGCGGAATCATTTTGCGCGTGCTCATCCCTATTTTCATCATTATAGCGTTCATAATTTTTTCATCCATACTTAAGGGTATGAAAAAAGAACCGGAAATCAAAAAACGTAAAAGCCCTATTTTAGCCGTTTTGGCCACACCAGCCGTATCTGATACGGTGCAACTCACAGTTACTGTGCAAGGGGAAACACGGCCTCGTACCGAAATCGACCTTGTTCCAGAAGTCGCAGGCAAAATCGTATATGTGTCGCCTAAGTTTTTAACGGGCGGTTTGTTTAATAAAGGGGATGTCCTCTACCGTATTGACCCTGCCGATTATAAGGTTGCGATTATCAAAAGTAATGCCGCCATTGCGCGCGCCCAGCAAGTGTTGATCCGTGAACAGGCGGAAGGGGATATTGCCCTGCAAGACTGGCAAGACCTTGGCCAAGGTCAAGCCTCTGACCTGACCTTGCGCAAACCCCAGCTTTTGGAAGCGCAAGCCAACCTCCAATCTGCGCAAGCCGATCTCGAAAATGCACGACTACGCCTTGCGCGCACGGACGTAAAAGCGCCCTTTGATGGGCGTGTTCGTGAAAAACTGGCCGATTTGGGGCAATATATCAACCCTGGTTCAAAATTAGGGCGCATATTTTCAACCGATGTTGCGGAAATACGTCTCGCATTGAGTGACGCGGATTTAAGCCGCCTTAACCTCCCCATTGCCTTTGTTGCAAAATCGAGGGCTTCCGCCCCAAAAGTGCATTTTAGCACAATTATTGGCGGCAAATTACGGGAATGGGACGGGCATATTATGCGCACGGCCTCTACATATGACACACAAACCCGTTCGCTTTTCGCCATTGCCGAAGTTGTAGACCCGTACGGAAAAGGCGCAGCGACGGGTGGCTACCCTCTCGCACCGGGCCTATTTGTCGACGCGCAAATTGCAGGTAAAACCATGGAAAATATCATTGTCATTCCACGCGATGGCCTACGTCCAGAAAACAAAATATACGTGGTCAATAAAGACGGCATTGCCGAAAGCCGAAACGCGGGTGTTTTAGATGTCAATCCAAACCGCGCTGTTATTGCCAGCGGGTTGAGCGTTGGAGAATTGGTTATTTTATCACCGCTCGAAAAATCCCAAATCAGTCTGCGTTTTAAAGCCCTTGATGTGAATGACCCGAGCAAGGTTCTGGTTGAACCAAAGGTTGAAAAGAAAGAGGATGATAAAAAAGAGGTGTTAACGGGCAAAGAGCTGCGCACCCAACAAGCCAATGAAAAACAAAAGCTGAAGAAAAAACACAAAATGGAATTGATCAAAGCCAAAAAACAAATGGCCGAAGCAAAAAAAGGCAAGTCCAAAAAAGGTAAATCCAAAAAATCCAACTCTAAAGAGGCAAGCACTGCGGGAGCGAAATAATGAGAGGTTTAGTATCTTGGTGGGCGAAGAACGGCGTTGCCGCAAATCTTCTTATGGTGGCCATTCTCTTAATGGGAATCGTCGGGTTTAACAAGTTAGAGCGAGAGTTTTTCCCAACCCTCACCGTCAACGGCATGACCGTATCCGTGGTGTGGCAAGGTGCGTCGCCTAAAGACATTGAAGAACAATTGATCACCCGCATTGAAGACGCGGTTCAGGGACTTGACGGCATTGATTATATTGAGGCCACCGCCCGCGAGGGCAGCGGTCAAGTCAATATCCGTACAAAAGTACGAGCTGATTATGACAAAATACTCAGTGAGGTCAAAGTCCGCGTCGACGGTATCAATAACTTCCCACCCGATATTTTTCGCCCCACCGTTATTCGCTGGGAAGCCCGTGCTGATTATATGTATCTTGCCCTGCACGGCGATATGGACAGGCTAACCCTACAACGATTGACCAATGATATCCGCAAGGAAATGGCCAAAATTCCTGGTGGAGAGCTGATCCAAGACATTAGTAAATTGGAAGAAGAAGTCACGATTGAAATCAGTGAAACAGCCCTTAGGCGTTTTGGTTTGACCTTCAGAGAGGTCGCCAGTGCCATATCTGGCAGTTCGGTTAATCTTTCTGCGGGCACGGTTAAAACCAGTAGCGGCAATTTGCAAATGAAGGCGCGTAATCTTGCCGACAGCAAATCTCAATTTGAAAACATTATCATTCGCCAAACCCAAGACGGGGGCAAAGTATATCTAAGAGACATAGCCCGTATCCATGACGGATTTGAGGACTATGATTTTGTCGCGACCTATGACGGTGAAACGGCAACTATGTTTCAAGTGACCACGCCTGATATAATGAATGTGACAAAAGCGGGCAAAGGCTTTCGAGAATATATCGCCCAAAAGAACCAAGAACTACCGCCAGGGGTTACGCTATCCATGTGGTTTGACGGCTCCACCGTATTTGACAGTCGCATGAACCTGATTGGCAGCAATGCTCTTTTGGGCATGGTTCTTGTCCTGATTATTCTGGTTTTATTTTTGCGGCCCGCCGTCGCGCTTTGGGTAACAATTGGCATTATGGTTTCATTTGCTGGTGCTATTGCCGTTATGCCTTATCTTGGGGTTAGCCTCAATATGATCTCCACATTCGCGATTTTACTGGTGATTGGCATCGTGGTGGACGACGCCATCGTGGTGGGGGAAAGTATCCATTTTCACGTGGAACACGGAATCACGGGCGAAAAGGGTGCTATTGCGGGTACAAATATGGTGATTAAACCCGTATTTTTTGCTGTGATTACAACCATTATGACCTTTATGCCGTGGATGTTA
>JAESQI010000201.1 GCA_016765255.1 Robiginitomaculum sp.
AAGCGCACCAGCAAAAACGGCTGTTGCCCAGATAGGTCTAGCACCAATAACAGCTTGATAGACTTCTCGCATTGACGCGACTTTGTCAGCGTTCATTTGCATAATAAAATTTGGGCTGCTCATGACGCCCCAAAGTAGCCCTAAGCCGCCAATTACCCAAAACTCCAGTGAATTCTCTCTTTTCTATTATTGCTCATAACTTTCCTCTATGGATAAGCCGTTGCGCACTAATCAGCCACACTTTCTACTAAGGCCGCTAATTTGTTGATCGCTTGTGTCCATCCTCCGGCTCCGCCTGAGTCTGCTGGTACACCAATATGAACCATCTTCATCCGCGTTTTGCCATTATCTTTTGACAGTTCAATGATAATTTCAGTAACTTCTGGGTGGCCTTTCGGCATCCCCATGGCCTCAGGCGATATAATATTTCCGTCTTGGTCACTCATGCTTTCAGTGTAAACTAGCCGTGTTGGCTCCTCGACTTCTTTATACTGTCCTGTAAACCACATAATCATAGTGCGCTCTGGCCTGACCATTTCCATACAAATTTTACGGCGTCCACCGACGACAACATCCATTTCAACTACAGGCACTTTCATACCGTTTGGGCCGTACCATTTTTGGAAAAGAGCTGGGTCTGTCCACATTTTCCAAACTGTTTCTATTGGTGCATCGAATACTCGCTCGATTAAAACCCATTTATTTTCATTCTTCATTTGTTGGCCCTTTCAGTTGTTTTAGGCAGGTGTCTAAACGATCAAACCGTGCTTCCCATATGTGACGATATTGTTCTGTCCATGAAGCCAATGCTTCTAGTGGCATGGTATTTAATGTGCAGGGGCGATATTGGGCTTCTTGCCCTTGATTGATAAGCCCTGCACGTTCAAGAACTTTAATATGCTTGGAAACGGCAGGCAGACTCATATTGAAAGGCGCAGCCAATTCATTAACAGTGGCATCACCATTAGCTAAATGCGCAAGAATGGCGCGCCGCGTAGGATTTGACAATGCAGCAAAAGTATTATTGAGTTCCGTGGTGTTTAACATGACACATATATTAAACCATATGGTTAATAAACACAATGGTTAAATAAAAATGGTTTATTTCCCAATACAAACAACCGCTCTCATATACTTCCGCATATTTTTCAACATTCCTCACGAACCCTTCTGCCCCAAAGCGGCCAAAGCGAAGATGTCGAATAAAGTAGTATCACCCCTCCAACCGCGCCTTGATCGCCAATAAATCGCGCCATGCGTATTTTTTTAATTCTGGTCTTCGGAGGAGGAAGGCGGGGTGGTAGAGGGGCATTGCGGGGGTTTTTGTGCCGCCTATATTTAGCTCTTGCCACTGGCCTCTGGCTTTCATAATGCCGGTTTTCCCTGTGAGGGCTTGCAGGGATACCCCGCCGACAATGACAATAATTTTGGGCGCGATCAGTTCCATATGGCGGGTGATGAAGGGTGTGCACATGTCGAGTTCATCATCAGACGGGTTGCGACCCGCTGGCGGCAGCCAGTTACAGACATTGGTAATATAGAGACTGTCTTCGCCCAGACCAATGCTGGCAAACATTTTATCGAGAAGTTGACCAGCAGGGCCGATAAATGGCAAGCTGGTTTCATCTTCTTGCAGGCCCGGGGCTTCGCCAATGGCCATGATTTTGGCACTTGGATTGCCGCGAGCAAAAACCATATTTTTTGCGTGGTCGCTGAGGCTTCCGGCGTCAAATGTATCGAGGGCAGTTTTGAGAGCGTCCAGTGTAGGGGCTGATTGTGCGAGGGCCGTTGCAAGTTCGATTTTATCTTTGAGGCCAGATTGTGGGTTTTGGCTTTGTGGGTTAATTTTGACCTTGGAAGGTTTGCGGTTTTGTGCCTGTTGTTTTGCAGGCCGTTTCGGTTGGGGGGGCAGGTCTGGAATGTCCACGCCCATATCTTGCCACCAGATTTGCGAGGCTTTCAAGGCGGCTTTTAATATTTGCGGGTCAGTATCCATTACGGGATTAAGTGTATCACGGAACGGACATTGGCTTCAATAGACTGGATGATAATGGCGGCAATGTCTTTGCCAGTCGCCTTTTCAATCCCCTGTAGTCCGGGGGAGGAATTGACCTCAAGTATTTTTGGGCCTGTGTTGCCACGAAGTAAATCCACACCTGCCACATTTAATTTAAGGACGCGGGCGGCTTTGACGGCGGCTTTGCGTTCGTCTTTGGAGATGCGGACTTGTTTGGCACTACCACCTTGGTGCAGGTTTGAGCGAAATTCACCTGCTTGCGCTGTGCGCTGGATAGCGCCCACAACTTTGCCGTCGACAACAAAGCAGCGAATGTCGGTTCCGCTGGCCTCTTTGACAAATTCTTGCACAAGAAAATGGGCATTGAGGCCGCGAAAGGCATCCACGAGCGCTTCGGCTGCTTTTTTGGTTTCCGCCAAGACGACGCCTTTGCCTTGGGTAGACGAGAGGAGTTTAACCACTACGGGCGAGCCGCCTGCCAGATCAATAATGCCTTTGGTGTCGCGGGATGTCATGGCAAATGCGGTGTTGGGCATGCCCAATTTGTGTTGGGCTAACATTTGGTGGGCCAGAAGTTTGTCGCGGGACGCGCCTATTGCGGCTGCTGAATTGAGACAATGCACCCCCATCATTTCAAATTGGCGCGTCACAGCCATGCCGTAAAAAGTCATACGCGTCCCAATGCGCGGAATTATGGCGTCAAAACGAGGTAAGGCTTCGCCGTCATAATGCACAGCGGGCGAGTGGTTGTTGATGGCCATATAGCAACGGCTGGTCTCGATGGTTTCAATAACGTGTCCTCTTGCCTCGGCGGCGGCAATCAATTTGCGGTTGGAATAATTATTTGGTTCTTGGGTTAGGATTCCAATGCGTAAGGGGCGTTTTGTTTTATTCTTACGCGACCTCTTTTTATAAAGATCATATGATAATAATGGTTGCAAGAATGACGATGTCGGTGTGATTTGCATATCTTCAGGAATGGCAGAACGACCGAGCAACATTCTATACCCCATAGTCTCGCGGTTGGTCAGAGTGATGTGGATGGGCCATATTTGATCACCAATCTGAATTTCAGAAGCAATGACATAGCGCGATTCGCTCTCACCGTTTGAACTCATCACAATACGCCGATCAATAACCTTGGCAGAACAGACAACTTCGATAGACGGGTCTTCTGGATTGGGATGCATGATAAATCGGACTTGCGGGTTTTTCTCGTTGCCAAAGGGCTCGATGGCCACGGCGTGTAAAGCGGATGTCCGTGCGCCCGTATCTATCTTAGTTTTAATAGCGGGCAGACCTAAACTGGGCAGTGAAACCCATTCTTCCCAGCCCAGTACCATAGAATTGTGCATAAATTTGCTCTTGTATTGTGACAGCAATTCTTTTCGCAAATGCTTTACGCCGCGCACTGTTCAGTTTAACACATAAATATATATACTCAATAGAACTAGTTTCACAATATAGAAACAGATTAAAGACGAGGGATAATATGACAACACGCGAAAGCATGGACTATGATGTGGTCATTGTGGGGGCGGGCCCAGCAGGGCTATCAGCCGCTATACGTTTAAAGCAACTCGGTGGTGATGATATCAATGTCGTTGTGCTCGAAAAAGGCTCGGAAGTGGGCGCGCATATTTTATCGGGCGCCGTTCTTGATCCGTGTGGGCTCGACGCATTGATCCCCGATTGGAAAGAAAAAGGAGCACCGCTCAATACGAAAGTCACCCAAGACCGGTTTTTAAGCTTAAGCGAGACGGGCTATAAAACCATACCCAATTTCATTATGCCGCCCCTCATGAATAATCACGGCAATTATATTGTCTCTATGGGAAATATTTGTCGGTGGATGGCGGAACAAGCAGAAAGCCTTGGCGTCGAAGTTTTTCCAGGCATGGCCTGTTCTGAACTGGTTTATCATGAAGACGGCGCCGTTAAAGGTGTGGTGGCGGGTGAATTTGGCCGAGGCCGCGAAAACAAAACCGACGGCGACGGATATGAACCTGGCATGGAGCTGCACGGAAAATATGTATTCTTGTCCGAAGGGGCGCGTGGTTCGCTCTCTAAAGAGGTGACCGAAAAATTCGGTCTGGACGCGGATTGTGACGTGCCGAAATTTGGCCTTGGCCTCAAAGAAATTTGGGAAGTCAAACCAGAAAACCATGTATTGGGTCAAGTCACCCATACATCGGGATGGCCTTTGGATAATAAAACGGGTGGTGGTTCTTTTATGTATCATCTTGAAAACAACCAAGTCTATGTAGGCTATATCATCGACCTCAGCTATAAAAACCCGCACCTATATCCCTATATGGAGTTCCAGAGATGGAAGCACCATCCAGTGATTGCCAAAGTATTAGAAGGCGGTAAGCGGGTGTCTTACGGGGCGCGAGTTGTCACCAAAGGTGGCTATCAGTCGATTCCAAAAACCGTATTTCCGGGTGGAGCATTGCTGGGCTGTTCCGCAGGTTTGGTCAATTTGCCGCGTATCAAAGGCAATCATAACGCTATGCTGTCTGGCAAAGCTGCTGCTGAGGCCGCTTATAAAGCTATTAAAGCAGAGCGCTCATCTGATGAATTAACTGCCTATGATCGCGAGCTTCGCACGGGCCCGATTGGCAAAGATTTGAAACGGGTACGCAATGTCGCGCCGTTAAATAGTAAATACGGAACCACGCTTGGCGGAATGATGCTCGGCGGTATGGATATGTGGTTTGCGACGATTTTCCGCTTTAATTTATTTGGCACACTCAAGCACGGCATAACGGACGCGCAAGCTACGGGTGAGGCTAAAGATTCCGCGAAAATTGACTATCCAAAACCAGACGGCGTTCTGTCATTTGACCGCTTAACCAATGTCAGTTTTTCTGCGACTAATCACGAGGAAGAACAGCCCTGTCATTTGAAATTGGCAGACGCCGATATTCCGATTACCATTAACTTGCCAAAATGGGCCGAGCCCGCACAGAGATATTGTCCTGCGGGGGTTTATGAAATTCTGAGCGACGCAGACGGCTCGAACCCGCGTTTTCAAATCAATGCACAAAATTGTGTGCATTGCAAAACATGTGATATCAAAGACCCAAGCGAAAATATAAATTGGACTGTACCAGAAGGTGGCGGTGGCCCTAATTATCCAAATATGTAGAAGTGATGCCTATGTTTAAATATAAAAATGTTTTGATTTCCGTATGTACAATCGCTCTCATGGTCGGATGCGCGTCGTCATTGGGCCAAAGCGAAGGCACGAATGCTTCGCCCATGAACGGCAATTACTATAGCCCTAAAGCTAAACTTTACGGGGATTACCTTGCGGCGAGTTACGCAAACCATCTGGGTGATGCCAATGCCAGAGCCCAGTATTTTTCGCGGGCATTTGCTCTTAAACATGAAGACATAAATTTAGGACGAAAAGCCATGGCCTCGGCGCTCAGCGCAGGTGATCATGCCCTCGCGCGTACTCTGGCCATTGAAATTCAAGCGCTTGATCAACAAGACGGGCTCTCGATTGCTATTTTAGGGGCGCACGCTTTGTCAAAGGGAAAATATACACAAGCCATAAGCTATTTGAGCGCAGAGAATACAGACGCAAGTCTGGCCGAGATCAATGCATTGATGCGGGGCTGGGCGCAATTTGGGCAAGGGGGGGACGAAGAGGCTCTCGAAACCTTCACACTGCCAAAAGGCGGGAAATATTTTCAATTCATAGGCAGTTTGCAAAAAGCAAAACTATACGCGCAAATGGGCGATATGGTGAATGCGGAAAAGTATTTTAAACTGGTTGACGAAATTGGAGTTTCATCTGTTGAATCCACGCTTTCCCAAGCCCGGTCATATGTCGAAAATAAAGAAAAAGACAGGGCGCTTGAACGATTAGAAGCATTTGCTGAGAAAAACGGCGGGGCTTTAACTGGCCCTATTCGTACCTATATTGACGCTCTCGAAACAGGGGGTAAGCTCAACACGAAATTAAGCCCTGCCCAGTCAGCGTCTCGGGCGCTTACGGAACCAGCCTTTGGGTTTTACAGTGTACAAAATCAATATGAAGCGGCAGAAATGTTCTTGCAATTGGCTTTGGAGCTTGATCCCAAAAATGATAAAGCGCGCTTGTTTCTGGGCAGCGTTCTCGTCGATATTGACCGCGAAGACGATGCAATGCAGGCCTATAAAAAGATTAAATCTAACTCGCCCTATGCGGTATCGGCACGGCTTTCCGAGGCCAGTCTTTTGTTTGATAAAGATGAAGACGCCGCCGCACTTCGCACACTCAATGCTATATATAAAAGCCACCCGTCAAAGGTAACACAAAGTTCTTTGGGGCGAGCGTATTTGATCATGGAAGATTACGCATCTGCCCTTCCTTATTATGATGAGTTGATTTCGCAAATGACCGAAGAAGAATTGCAAAAAAACCCAACGCCTCGCTATATAAAAGGCATTTGCTTGGAGCGGCTTGACCGTTGGCAAGAGGCGGTTGTTGAATTTGAATATGTACTTAAACATCAACCAGATAATTCCGACGTACTTAATTATCTCGGCTATACGTGGGTCGACAAAGGCGTGAAGTTAACGCAAGCCTTTGACATGATCCGCAAAGCCGTACGCTTGGAGCCAGAAAGCGGAGCGATTATAGACTCGCTCGGTTGGGCCCATTACAAGCTCGGGCAATATAGCGAAGCCCGTATACAGCTCGAAGACGCGGCGCAATATTCCCCGACAAGTGCGACGATTATTGACCATCTCGGAGATGTGTATTGGCGCCTCGGGCGAATTCGTGAAGCAGGGTATCAATGGAACCGCGCCTTAACTCTTGACCCTACTGACAAAGAGATCATCTCGTTGAAAGCAAAACTAAATGGCGGCCTCGGTGCTGCGGACTCTGTTCAATAAATACAAAATATGCCGATACTAACGTCACTCGCCCGCGCAAAAATTAACCTGACCTTACATGTGGGGCGTGTGAATTCTCTGGGCTATCATCCCTTACATAGCCTTGTCGTCTTCGCTGATATTGGAGATATATTATCTGCAAAAATTTCTGATAAATTTAGTTTGGAAATTAACGGGCCATTTGCGGAAGCGTTATCACAAGGCAATGATAATCTGGTTCTTAAAGCTGCCAAGAGCACGGCTCTTGCGAATAAAGTGCAAATAAAACTCGCCTACATATTAACAAAAAACCTGCCTGTATCTTCAGGGATTGGTGGCGGCAGTGCGGACGCGGCGGCGGCTGTACGGTTGCTCGGTAAATTTAATGGCGATGGTAAAAATAGCTTAGGCACACAATTGATTGAAATCGGCGCAGACGTGCCTGTATGTTTCAAATCTAAAACCTCCATATTGGAAGGGATTGGAGAGGAAAT
>JAESQI010000202.1 GCA_016765255.1 Robiginitomaculum sp.
GACGCCCTTGTAAGGCTTGCACAGGACTTTTCTATGCGATTGCCACTGCTTGACGGGCAAGGCAATTTTGGCTCTGTCGACGGGGATAGGCCAGCTGCTATGCGCTATACAGAAGTGCGCATGGATAAACCAGCCGCGCAACTTTTGGCCGATATTGAGAAAAATACGGTCAATTTTCAAGATAATTATGATAGCTCCGAGAGCGAGCCCGTTGTCCTGCCAGCCCGTTACCCTAATTTATTAGTCAATGGGGCAGGCGGTATCGCTGTGGGGATGGCGACCAATATACCGCCGCATAATCTGAGCGAGATCATTGACCTGACCATTCTTTTGCTGGAAAAAGGTGACGATAATGTCAGTGACGACGACATATTGGAAATTGTTCCAGGCCCTGATTTTCCGACAGGGGCTTTGATCCTCGGGCACTCGGCAGCACGACAAAGCGTTTTAACAGGGCGTGGTTCGGTTGTGATGCGGGCGCTGACCAATGTGGAAGAAATTCGCAAAGACCGCTTTGCCATTATTGTTACCGAACTTCCCTATCAGGTCAACAAGGCCAATTTAATCAAGAAAATCGCTGAACATGTGCGCGAAAAACGCATTGAAGGTATATCCGATTTACGCGACGAAAGTGACCGCGACGGTATGCGCATTGTGATTGAACTCAAACGCGACGCCGTGCCTGAAGTGGTGTTAAACCAGCTTTTCCGGTTCTCGCAAATGCAAACCAATTTTGCGTCCAATATGTTGGCCTTAAATGGTGGGCGGCCAGAGCAAATGAATGTACGGCAAATGTTGTCGGCCTTCTTAACCTTCCGCGAAGAAGTGATTGCGCGCCGGTCAAAATTTGATCTCTCCAAGGCCCGAAACCGGGCCCATATTTTGGTGGGGCTCGCCACGGCTGTTGCTAATATCGACGAAGTGATCAGCATCATCCGTCATTCCGACAATCCCAAAGAGGCTAAAGAAAATTTATTGTCTCGAACTTGGGACGCAAAGTCTATGAGTTCTCTGATCACGCTCATCGCAGACCCGAGATCAAAACTCTTGGATGACGGCACAATCCAACTTACCGACGAGCAGGCGCGGGCAATTTTGGAGTTGCGCTTACACCGTCTAACGGGCCTTGGGATGGAGGATATTACCAAAGAAGCCGAGAAGTTAGCCGCGCAAATCACTGATTTACTTGATATTTTACGTTCTCGCAGTCGTGTTCAAGCAATTATTAAAGGTGAACTTACTGATGTCCGCGAGCAATTTGCCACACCGCGCCGCTCAATATTTGTTGAAGGCGGTATGGACTTTGAAGACGAAGATCTGATCACCGAAGAGGAAATGGTGGTTACGGTTACGGCGGGAGGATATATTAAACGCACGGCCCTTGATACCTACCGCACCCAAAAACGCGGCGGGAAAGGCCGGTCTGGCATGTCTATGAAGGACGAGGATTATGTGACAACAGTCTTTGTCGCCTCGACCCACACACCCGTCTTGTTCTTCTCCTCAACGGGCATGGCCTATAAATTAAAAGTTTGGAAATTGCCGATTGGTGGGCCAAACACAAGAGGCAAAGCCTTGGTCAATATATTGCCCCTTGATAATGACGAAATGATCACCTCTATCATGGGGCTACCTGTGGACGAGGAGAGCTGGAAAAACCTCGATATTATGTTTGCTGCGCGTTCGGGCGGGGTACGGCGCAATTCTCTCGCCGACTTTACGCGGGTGAATAGGGGCGGTAAAATCGCCATGAAGCCAGACGAAGGTGACGGAATTGTTGATGTGAAACTCTGCACCGAAGATGACGATATACTCCTCACTCGCGGCGGCGGGAAAACAATACGTTTCAAAGTCACCGATATTCGCCGCTTTGTTGGCCGTACGTCGAGCGGGGTTCGCGGTATTCGCCTGCCAGAAGGCGACGAAGTGATTTCTATGGCGGTTTTGCGCCATATGGACGTAGCGCCCGACGAGGCCGTGCTTATATGAAATATGCAAATGCCAAACGCCGCGCTCTGGGTGATGATGTTGAAGACACAGAAATAGGTACTGACGAAAATATCTTGTCCATGGAGCGAATTATAGAGCTGGAAGCCAATGAACAATTTGTCTTGACCATTGCTGACGATGGTTATGGTAAGCGCTCATCCAGTTATGATTACCGCTGCATGAACCGTGGTGGGCAGGGGGTGAGTGCCCAAGATATTACCCGCAAAGACGCAGATGATGCACGCCTTGTGCGCGCATTCTCGATTACGCAGGATGATCAACTTATGCTCGTGACAGACGGTGGCCAACTCATCCGCTGCCCTGTCCGCAACATAAGCATTATCAGCCGCTCGTCAAAAGGCGTCATGGTGCTGCGGGTCGGCGACGGCGAAAAAGTGGTCTCGGTCGAACGGATTGAAGAATCCGATGACGCAGATGCTAATGCAGTTGAAGATGAAATTGACACTAAATCTGAATAGGTTTTAACGTAATCCTTGCTAGATTTATGGAGAGGCTCGGGTATAAGGACGAATGAAAAGAACGGCGCTATACCCGGGGACATTTGACCCCATGACCAATGGTCATTTGGATATTATCCGCAGAGCGATGAAGCTTTGTGATAAATTGGTGATTGGGGTTGCTATCAACCAAGGAAAAAACCCACTCTTTAACCTCGAAGAGCGCACGGATATGGTCAAAAATGCCCTTGGACGTATGTCTGGCGAGTGCGAAGTTGAAGTGGTTCCCTTTGAAGGTCTACTGATACATTTTGTTGAAACCGTTGGGGCCTCGGTTATAATACGAGGACTTCGGGCTGTTTCCGACTTTGAATTCGAATTTCAAATGGTTGGGATGAACCGTAAATTAAATGCAGAAATTGAAACGGTATTTTTAATGGCAGATGCGCAAAATCAAATGATTGCGTCGCGTTTGGTCAAAGAAATTGCCAAATTGGGCGGTGATGTTAGCGCCTTTGTTTCGCCCACCGTAAAGACCCGCCTCGCGGATAAGTACAAATAGGATACTTGATGATGACACGATTTACACTGTCTCTAATGATAGCAATTTTTGGCGGAACTTTACTCTTTAGTGCCGCGTGTGCAAAAGAACAAACAAATGCAAGTGCTCAAGAAACTACCACTACATCTAATGTGACATCGCAGACACTGCCCCCATCATTGAACACAGATTGGCGCGAACTTGACCTTGAAAATACGCTTTATATTACAACGAAGTACGGTGTTTTTGTCGTCGAAATGGCGCCAGAATTTGCCCCTAATCATGTGGCACAAATAAAAATATTAGCCCGACAAAAATTCTATGACGATATTACGTTTCACCGGGTTATAGACGGGTTTATGAACCAGACGGGCGACCCGAAAGGGGACGGAACGGGCGATTCGCAACTGCCTGATATTGACGCTGAATTTACCTTTCGCAGGCCTACAAAGATGACGATGACCACGGTGGCACGACAAATGTTTGACGGCGGTGTGGAGGCTACTGGGTTTTATAAAAGTTACCCGATTGCGTCAAAACCCATTAGTCAAGCCATACTGACCAAAGACGGCAAAGTTGAAGCTTGGGGCGTTCATTGTCCTGGGACATTATCTATGGCGCGGGGGCCAGAAAGTATCAATAGCGCCAATAGCCAGTTTTTTCTGATGCGCGGTGAATCCACATCCTTAAATCAATTATACTCCATATGGGGCATGACCGTTTGGGGACGGGAACATTTGACCAAAATCAATGTAGGTACATTTGGTAAAGACCCTGGATTTATCCCTGATATGATGCTCACAGTTCGTGTTGCCGCCGATGTCCCAACCGCTGAGATCATTCCTGTGCAAGTTATGAAAACCGATAGCCAAGCGTTTAAAAGTTATGTAGATAGCCTTAAAAGTCCAACAGGAAAACCTGCAAAAGTTTGTGACATAACTGTGCCGTCACGACTTAAACCCTAATTTGAACCAGAATACGACAAGGAAATACTATGGCTGATAAACTGATTATGACCGTTGATAGCGGCGATATTGTGATAAAGTTACGCCCTGATTTGGCACCAAAACATGTGGAACAAATCACCAAACTTGTGGAAGAGGGCTTTTATGACGGCCTGACATTTCACCGGGTAATCCCAGGGTTTATGGCCCAAGGAGGCTGTCCTGACGGTACGGGTATGGGCGGCGCTGCCAACAATATCCCAGCTGAATTTTCGGCTGAGGAGCATGGGCGCGGTATCTGCTCTATGGCCCGTTCACAAAATCCAGACAGTGCGTCGTCACAGTTTTTTATCTGCCTTGATGACGCCTCTTTTCTTGATAATCAATATACGGTTTGGGGCGAGGTCGAGAGTGGTATGGAGCATGTGGACGCGCTGCCAAAAGGCGAACCGCCTGTTGTCCCAGGTACGATTGTTAAGGTCGTGTGCGCCTAGTTTCATACAAGTTTTCTTGGTTAGAAAAGGGGCGTAATGCCCCTTTTTATTTGCGTGGAAAAGGTTCGAAATGGATGTAGAGATTTTTAATTTTGACCTCCCCGAAA
>JAESQI010000203.1 GCA_016765255.1 Robiginitomaculum sp.
ATAATCCGTCAGTGTCTTTAAGCCGTCTATATCTCTATCCGCATAAAAATGTTGAAATGTGCCGACCCGCACATGGCTTTTGGCGACCCGCACCAAAACACCGCCGGGTAAGGTTTCGCCGCGCACCACGTTTTCACCTGTCGTTAGTGCTGCTAAGGCCCGCGTAGTGGGGACTCCGTAGGCGGCCATGGCTTCAGAGACAATATACTCTCGCAAGACAGGGCCAAGTTCTGACTTGCCGTCCCCGCGTCTTGAATAAGGGGTGGGGCCAGAACCTTTGAGGACAATATCGCGGCGGATATTATCAGGCCCAACAATTTCTCCCAACAAACAGGCCCGTCCATCACCGAGGCGTCCAGACCAGTGACCAAATTGGTGGCCACCATATACCATGGCTATGGGATTGGCACTGTTTGGCATTTTTTGGCCACTGATCATGGCAAGGCCCGCTTTTGAATGAAGCCACGCACTATCAAACCCTATTTCACGCGCAAGAGCTGAATTGTGTACAATCAGTTTTGGGTTTGGGGCATGGTCAGGGATTACAGGTTCAAAAAACTGTGCAGGCAGTCGCGCATATGAATTATCAAATGAGGGCGGTTTCATGGTAATTTATGCTTGGTCATTATTCATGCTCGGGTAATATCCAATCGGGTCGTGGGAAATGACATGTATATCCGTCTGGATAACGTTCCAAATAATCTTGATGCACATTTTCTGCTTCCCAAAATAGGCCCGCAGGCGTGACTTCCGTCACAACTTCACCCGGCCAAAGCCCAGACTTTCCCACATCTTTAATGGTCAGCAAGGCGGTTTCTTTTTGAGTGTCATTCTCATAAAAAATGGCTGAACGGTATTGAGAACCAATATCCCCACCTTGGCGGTTTGAGGTCGTAGGGTCATGGATTTGAAAAAATAGAGCTAATATGGTGCGCAATGAGGTGATATCTGGATTATATTCAATTTCTATGGCCTCAGCATGACCACTTGTCCCGCGTTTGACCATATCATAAGTGGCATGTGGAGCTTCCCCACCGCTATAACCAACGCGCGTGGAGACAACGCCGTCTAGGCGGCGAAATAAATCCTGCATGCCCCAAAAGCACCCCCCTGCCAGAATAATTTTTTTTGGTGTACTCATTAAATTTTGTTCCTATTTAGCGTAATTCGCCAAGCTTAATATAGGTGCGATACCCTAAATTCATAGCCCCTTTTGGAAAGCAAGTAATAATTAGTCTGTTTTTGTCTCGTTAACAGTATCTTAGCCTTCAATCCCTACGAATAGTAAGGAATTATAGGTAAATATTTTCAAGGGGAAATTGTGGCTAAAAAGAGCGCAAATACCAAGGCAAAGACAAAAAACAAAACCAAAACCAATGATATTGAGCTGACCCAAGTGCTTGATTTGACGGCGGCAAAACCCCTGTTTGAATCCTTTCAAGTAACCCGCGGACAGGCCATAACTATTTGCGCCAAAAATGTTGAGCGCATTGGCGGACAATGTGTACAGGTCTTATTGGCAGCCTCAAAAGCATGGCGAGATGACGGACACGCATTTGAAATTACAAATAGCTCTGACGATTTTATTTCTGGTCTTCACACCTTTGGACTTAATCTTGATGTATTTACAAAAATGGAGAATGCGTAATGGCTCTTAATATTTTGGCAATTGATGATAGTCGGACTATGCGCGATATGCTCAATTTTGCCCTCTCCGATGCTGGATTTGATGTGACATTGGCCGAAGATGGGCAACAGGGGTTAGACGCACTAGACGGATATACACCTGACGTGATCATTACGGATATCAATATGCCCGTTATGGACGGGTTTGGCCTGATCGAAGGTGTGCGTAAAATGGACGCGCTACGGGCTGTGCCTATTTTGGTTTTAACGACGGAAAGTTCAACTGAGCTAAAACAACGGGCCCGTAGTGCAGGCGCAACGGGCTGGATTGTCAAGCCGTTTGACAAAGTGAAATTGGTCAATGCTATTCACAAAGTAGCGGCTTAAGGCCTTGTTGGAGATAGACCTTTGGACACAATGGAAAGCATAAAACAAACCTTCTTCCAAGAATGTGAGGATTTGTTACGAGATTTGGAGAGCGGCCTGATCTTGATGAATGACGGGGAAAGTGACGACGAGACGATCAATAGCGTGTTTCGCGCAGTTCACTCTATCAAAGGCGGGGCGGCTGCGTTTGAACTCACTGATTTGGTGAAGTTTTCCCATATTTTTGAAAATACGCTTGATGAAATTCGTGCTGGGCGACTTGAAACCACAAAAGAAGTTTTAACGGTTCTCTTACAGTCCTCAGATTTATTGACGGATTTGGTTGAAGAAGCCCGCGAAGGCGAAGCCAGTGACGCGGCGCGCAGTGAAAAACTTATGGATAGCTTGCAAGGCTTTATCGGTGCGCCTACTGATGCGCTTGTGCAAACAGACCTGCCCGAGTTTGAACCTCAATCCATGGACGATATGGGGTTTCAACCTCTAGCTCTTGATTTTGGATTGGACGCTGACGAAGACGCCGCGCCCAGTGCTCAAGGCTATACAATTCACTTTACACCGACTGCGAAAATGTATGCGCACGGTAATGAGACGGCGCGGCTATTTGGCGCCCTTGCTAGTCTCGGCGAAGTGAGTGTGACGTGCAATGATCTGGATTTGCCAGACTTTGACGATATTGATCCCGAAGGATCTTATCTATCGTGGGAAATCGAGCTCTTATCAGACTGCAAGGAAGAAGACATCCGCGAAAACTTCGAATTTGTTGAAGATGATTGCGAGCTTGTGATCACTCCGCTCGGCGGCATATCACTACCTGATCTTTCATTGCCCGACCTTGCATCGTTTGAACTTCCAGAGCTTGAGCCCCTTACTGAAATGGCCGAACCTACCCAACTACCAGAATTTACGGATGAAGCTGTGTCAGAAATTGCCAACACCACACCTGAAGTTGAAGCGCTGAAACCAGAAGCCCAAAAACCAAAAACTGCCAAAGCGGCAAAACCAAGCAAGGGCGCG
>JAESQI010000204.1 GCA_016765255.1 Robiginitomaculum sp.
ACCGCGCCATCAGCCCACGTGCATATTTGGCGTAATACATGAGGTTTCGAGCCTGTCCGTCCTTTGATGTTAAGGAATTTGGCTTCTATAATGGGGGACGAAATGGCGTTCTTATCAACAGCTTTGAAATATTCATTCGACGCCAAATTCAGAATGGTTATGTCTTTGTGGCTGTCCATATCTGTCATTAAACTTTCGGCAATTCTTGCGCCCCAAAATTGGTAGAGGTTACTGCCGCGTTTGGTTTTGAGGCGCGTACCCATTTCAAGTCTATAGGGTTGAATGGCGTCCATTGGGCGCAAGCTGCCATAAAGCCCAGATAATATACGTAAATGATCTTGGGCATAGTTCAAATCAGACTTGGAGAGAGACTGTATATCCAAGCCTTCATACACATTACCGTCAAATGTAAAGGCGGCTGGTTTTGTGCTATTACTGCGCCCATTGAGCCTGAAGGTTTTAAACCGCTCTGCATTGAGTTCGGCCAGATTATCTGACAACTTCATTAGCTTTTTCAGATCACTCGCCGACTGTGTTTTTGCCACACGTACCAAATTTTGAGTATCAGACGCGAAAATGGGTTGGCTTGGCTCAATCAGGTTTTTTCCCTGTTCAAGGTTGAGTTTTTTTGCAGGCGAAAGGAGAGTAATCATAAAAGGCTCTGACTATAATATATTACGGGGGTTTAGAATACCATCGGGATCAAGACTTGTCTTTATTCTTTTCATCATGCCTAATTTGGCGGGGTCGGCTCGTTTTGCAAGTTGATTTTTCTTTAAAATTCCAATACCGTGCTCAGCCGATATGGAGCCGCAAAGTGCGTCCACTATATCATAAACAATATCATTTATGTCTGGCTCCAAGGCCATGAACTGCTCGCCTGTCAAATTCTCTGGTTGACCAATATTATAGTGAATATTGCCGTCCCCTAAATGCCCAAAGGGGAGGGGGTGGCAATCGGGTGTGTGCTTTAATACTGCCGCGTTCGCTTTTTGGATAAATGTGGCGACATCTGAAACGGGCACTGTAATGTCATGTTTAATCGTTGCGCCGATGGGTTTTTGTGCAGCGGATAAATTTTCGCGCAAGGCCAACAGAGCGTTGGATTGACTTTCATTGGCAGCGATTACAGCGTCTAAAATCAACCCCTTTTCCATCGCATTACCAAGAGCACTTTCGGCGAAATTTTGCGGGTCTTTTTGATCTGAAAATTCCCAATCAAAAATGACATACCAAGGGTGGTTTTCGGTAAATGGGTCACGCATATTTGGGATATGCGTGGTGATATACTCAAGCCCGAGCGCGGGCATGATTTCAAACATAGACAAATGATTACCAATGCGAACACATGACAAGAGTTCGAGCGCGTGTTGGGGCGTTTTGATGGCCGCCATCACGCGGATGGTTTCGGTAGGTTTTGGAAAAAGCTTTAAACTGGCAGCGGTGATGATGCCGAGCGTGCCTTCTGCGCCCAGTAAAATGTTTGAGAGATTATAGCCCGTATTATCTTTTCTCAAATCGGTTAGGCCATGAAAAATCTCACCATTGGCCAGAACGGCCTCAACGCCAAATACCAATTCTTTGGCTGTACCGTATTTAAGCACATGCACCCCGCCTGCATTTGTGGACAGATTGCCGCCAATCGTACATGCATCTTGCGAGGCAAGGCTTAAGGGAAATTTCAGTCCAATGTCATCTGCCGCAATTTGGGCATTTTCCAAAGTCACACCTGCTTCGCAAACCATGCTCATATTATTGACACTGGTGCTTCGAATTTGGTTTAGGTATTGGGTGGACAGAAGAATCTCTCCCTCAGGAATTTGCCCGCCTACAAGCCCCGTATTGCCACCTTGAACGGTGATTGGCGTTTTATATTGGGCGCAAATTTTGACGATATCTGCAATATCTTGCGCGGTGCGTGGCCGCAAAATCATCGGGGTTTTTCCGTGCCAACGCCCGCGCCATTCTGAGAGGTAGGGGGCTATAATATCAGGATCTTGCGACCAGATATTGTCGGGGATTTTTGCTTTAATATCGCGAATTGTCGTGTCACTATTTATCATGCTTGCCAGTCGATTTTCATATGTGCAAAATCCTCAGCTGTGAGCGCGCCCGCTCTTAATATTTTGGCCTTGTTATCACGAATTGCAATCACGCTTGATGCTTGTTGTGCCTTGCAAGGGCCACCGTCAAGGATTAACGGAATATGTTTACCAATTTGAGTGTTCACATCTTGAGCTGTCACCGCGTTTGTATTGCCAGATATGTTGGCGCTGGTCAGGACAAGAGGGCTAGAGAAGCCAAGTTTTGTAAATGCATTTATCCATGCAATATCAGGGCATCTAATCCCTAAACTGGAGAGGTGAGGACTGGCATATTTACTAATTTTCATGCCTCCCTTCTTTGGCAAGACAAGTGTGAGAGGGCCGGGCCAAAATGCTCGCATTAACTGACTTGCCAGAAATGGTATATGGCAAATGTCTTCGGCCTGACTTTGGAAGAAAACACAGATGCTTACGGGCAAGTCAAGCTCGCGGTTTTTAACGTTATAAACATTTTGCACGGCGAGGTCATGACTGGCGAGAGCCGCCAACCCGTAGACAGTCTCAGTCGGGAGAGCGACCAGCTCACCCGCCATTAAGAGACGCGCTGCTTTCTGATAGCCCGCAAGGTTTGCTTTTAGAATTTCAGCCATTAAAATTTTCGTTAAATTCGGTTTCTATAAAGAGTGTAATCTCGTCGTTAATGCCAAAATTCAACCGATACGATAAGCCAAAATCAGACCGATTAAATTGGGTAATTGCAGAAAAACCAAGGGTTTTGCCTTTATGGCCGAATGATTTTCCCACGCCGTTAAATGTGACATTTAGAGTGATTTGCTTCGTGACCCCTCTGAAACTTAAATCCCCTATAATCAGACCCGTATTATCTCCCCCCGTGATTGTAATGTCGGTGGATATGAATGTGATGTGTGGATATTGGGGGGCGTTAAAATACTGGCGGCCTTGCCCTATGGTGTGGTCAAAGTCGGCGTCTCCAGTATTTACGCTGGATGGATCTATTGATATGTTGACTTCACTGTTTTGCGGGTTTTTGGGGTCAAAGTTTAATATTCCGCTGACCGTGTCAAAACGAGCCGTGTAATTTGACAGGCCTGCATGTTTGATTTTCCACACTATACTAGTGTGGGCGGGATCAAGAACGTAATTGCCTGATAAATCTTGCGTCACTTGTATTTTTGGCGGTGTGTAGCAGGCGGTGAGCAATATTGTGAAAATGCTGAGTACAAAAATGTTGAAAATTCTCATATAGCCAACATTACAGGAAAGATATTTGATTGTATTGCTTAAAATTTTAATAGATAAGGGCGTGTGTCAAAAAAGGACGACTATGTCTAAAAAGTTAGCCAATGAAGATAGTATCAGGACAGAGACTGCGCCTAAAAAGAATTTGCGCGAAGCAATCGTTGAAGAGCTGAAGTTTTTGGCGGGATTGATTCTGTTTATCTTTGTATTTTTTAATTTCGTTTTCGGGCATTATAAGATCCCGTCAGAAAGCATGCAACCGACTTTAGAAGTGGGTGACCACTTATATGTCAGTAAATTTTCTTATGGGTTTTCAAAACATTCGCTCATTCTGGGTATGCGTAAATTACCGTTTTTAAAAGATGGACGTATATTTGCAAAAATGCCTAAGCGCGGTGATGTGATTGTGTTTCGCAATCCGAAATCTGAACTTGTCATGATCAAAAGACTTGTGGGTCTGCCAGGAGATAAAATTCAAACCAAACAGGGGCGCCTCTATGTCAATGATGTATTGGTAGAGCGGGTTTTGGAAGATGAATTTTCTTACCGTGAACACAGAGGCTTTGTTGCGCAAGTGGCTAAGTATAAAGAGCAAGTCCCGAATGAAAAAGACGCGCACTGGATTTATGAGCGCAGTGATTTTGACCGCTTGGACGAGAGAGGGCCATATATTATTCCGCAAGACAAATTTTTCTTTATGGGTGACAATCGCGATAATTCTGAAGACAGTCGAGCGCCAGGTGGGCCAGGTTTCGTGCCCTTTGACCATCTGATCGGACGGGCGAAATATATGGTGTTTTCGACGAAACGCTGTAAAACCGAGGACGGGCTCCGCTGCCCGGGTCGCCGGTTTTTCTTGAAAATGTAGCTTTTGTTGTTGGTACCAATATAATATGAAAACGGATATAATCATACTAGCAAGACACGGTGAACCAGATTTGTCCCGTTATGTTCGCTTAAATTGGCGGGGGTATAAATATTGGTGGCGTCTCTATGATGAGGCGGGGCTAAAGCCTGATCAAAAAGCGCCAAACATTATTAAAAAATTGGCGGCTGAAGCTGATATTGTTATCGCCAGCACATTGCCCCGCGCTATCGAAACAGCGGAGCGGGCGGTAGGTCGTCAAGTCGATAAATTGGAACCGTTATTGGTCGAAGCACCATTGCCGCCGCCCAATCTTGGCTATATCCGTTTAAGACCGCGCACATGGGGTGTGTTGGCGCGTGTGTCTTGGTGCTTGGGGTTTTCGGGCGAAGGCGAGTCGCAAAAACAAGCTCGAATTCGGGCA
>JAESQI010000205.1 GCA_016765255.1 Robiginitomaculum sp.
ATGACTTCATACATGCGGTTTTTCTTTAAGAACTCTGTAACAGCATCGGCCATCAACATCATGGCAATGCCAGAGACAATAATCGCAATCGCCATAAGGGGTACGTTATAAATTGTGCTGCCATCTGCCGTTTTTTCGCTGGCAATGGCCATGGCCGACAAAATGCTATCAAAAGAAAACACGAGGTTCATCAGCACGATAAAGGCAATGGCTTTCATGACCGAATTTTTACCTTTGCCTTCGCCGTGTTCAATATGGTCAACGGTCAGCATATGGCTAATTTCTTTGATGGCGGTATAGATAATAAATGCCCCGCCAAACAGGGTGACAAGGGATTGCAATGTAAAATTACCTTCAATGAAATTATGTAAGGACAGACTAAACAGTTCGCCGCTCATCACATCAAACATTTTGACAATAATGATCAAAAGGACAATGCGAAAGAGAACGGCCAAACCAATGCCCCAGCGGCGAACTTTGGCCGCGTCTGCTTTGCCCACTTTATTACTTTCAATGGCAATATAGAGAAGGTTATCAAAGCCAAGCACGGCTTGCAGTAAAATCAACATCAATAATGTCAACATACTTTGTATTGTAAATAGATCAGCCATATTTTCCTCCCAGACTTTTACCATGCTTAACCTGATTTGCCCCCGTGCGTAAAGCCTCTTGAAATTTTTACGATTATTTTTTCACTTCCCTCTAGCCTTTGATCATGAACGTGCCTAAATTATAGACAGATAAAATAGGATACGATTATGGCGAAACGAGAATTTCCCACAGGGACTTTAATGCAGGGCAAACGCGGATTGATCATGGGAGTTGCCAATAAAAACTCCATTGCTTGGGCCATTGCCGAACAACTCCACGCCCAAGGGGCAGAGCTTGCCTTTACCTATCAAGGCGAGGCGTTGGAACGACGCGTTCGGCCTTTGGCAGAAAGCATAAATTCACCGATAATTGTGCCTTGCGACGTAACGGACGACGCCTCTATGGACGCCTGTTTTGCTGCTTTAAAAGACACATGGGGCGAAATAGATTTTCTGGTTCATTCAGTGGCGTTCGCAGGGAAAGAGCAGTTGGCGGGATCCTTTATTGACAATACCACGCGGGAGGGTTTTGCTTCTGCGTTAAATATCTCTGCTTATAGCTTTGTTGATGCGGCGCGCAGGGCTTCGCACATGATGTCTGAGGGTGGCTCCATGATTACCATGACCTATTTGGGGTCTGAACGGGTTGTGCCCAATTACAATGTGATGGGGGTTGCCAAAGCGGCCTTAGAGGCCTGCACCCGCTACCTCGCCGCAGACCTCGGCCCAAGGGGAATTCGGGTTAACGCCATTTCTGCTGGCCCGATTAAAACCCTTGCCGCCGCTGGTATAGGCTCTGGACGCCATATGTTTCGCTTTAACAAAGCCACCGCCGCCATGCAGGAAAATACGGAACTTGAAGGCGTAGCAGGCGCTGCGCTTTATCTTCTCTCTTCGCTCGGCACATCTTGCACAGGCGAAACCCACCACGTAGACGGCGGTTTTCACGCCATTGCCATGCCGCAAGAAGCCGCGTTAAAGGCAAGCTTGGGGATTGATTAGTCAAATCCAGCTCCGCTCATACCGCCCTAGGGCGGTAACTCGTCAAAACTTGGCGTCCAGCCTAGCAAGGGATTCTGGCCATCGCCAGAAAGAGCGAAGGTGGTAGGCGTGTGCAAAAGGGAAAACTACTTGCGCATCACACTCGCTTCACCAGGGCCAATAGAAGGCGCAGGTTCACTGGGCTCTACGGGTTCGCTCTGTTCAAGATTTTCTTGTGCCATTTCTGCTTCGACCTCTAACATAAGACGTTCAATATCTTCCCCCCTCACTTGCGGGTCTACGGCGCGGCGCATTTCACGGACGAATTGCTTGCGCAAATTGCGCATATTAAGCACACAGCGGTCGCGGTTTTTTTTGTCACTTGTCTTAACTGTATCCAAGACATGATAGGCATGAAGTATGGATTCCAACGCAGACAGGCGGCGTGAATGATCTTCGTTCCAGCTTTCATCTTCGCGAGACGGAACCGCCAAATTTGGAAATAGCCATTTTGCTTTATCGAGTAGCCCGCGCAATGTAGCGACAGTTTCGGCGCGGGTGAGATCATAATCAGAAGTGATAAATTTTCTCGGGTCAATTTTACAAAGTTGCTGGGCCAGTGCCATGGCGCGCACCACAGAGCGTCCCCAATCGCGCACCGCCTGTTTATAGGTTTCCTCTGCGTTAATCGCGTGTAGCTTTTCTTGCTTTTTGGTTTCAGCAATTTGCCGGTCGGTTTCTTTTATGGCCCTGCGTGTAGACATCACCCCAAAGATCACTTGTGTCACCAGAGCAATGAGAGAGATGGCCATTGCGTATACTGAAAGTGTCGTGCTGGACATAATTTTCCTTTAACTGCGCAGGGCTTCAAAATCTTCGCGCTCTAAGCGAGCGGCGGCGAGATATACCATATCGAGTAGGATAGCAGGGCGCCCTCGTCCTGTCACTTGTGCGATTGTGTTGGCGTAGTTAGCATTTTCGGGCGATAGACGTACAGTGGTTCGGCGCGACGCTAAAAACCGCTCTTCACTAAACCACGCAGCAATGTCGGAACTATGTTGGGTCTCCCTTAAATGCCCGATCACGCGGTCTAGCACTTTAGAGCGGGCCTTGGTGCGCATTTTTCGGCCCATTTGCTTGATCAGAGCCTCTGCCCCCGGTTCCAGCATCATTTCAATGGCTATATGTTTGGTCATAGATGCGGATTAGCAGGTTATGGTTAATCAAATCTAAAACACATGCGCGTATTGAAAGCAGTTAGCGCCTTCAAAATAAACATGGTTAATCAAACCTTATGAAAACTATGCAAATGAAAGTTGTTTACGCCTTCATTTTATAGTCTTAATAAAAAAGTAACCGCCCCTGCGAAATGAAAGATGTTTTAGCTTTCAAAAAAAAGCACGTGATCAGATCCCAGATCACACGCTGCGCAAGCGCCTGCGCTGCGAGAGACTGGGATGACAGCGATATTTAAAACAATAATATGTCATTCCAGCGAAAGCTGGAATCCGAACCTTGAGGTAGATATTAAGGAAATGAGCAGACTAAATTACACAAGTGGTTGTTAGCGGTTAACGCTCGTTAAAGCGTCTCTGCGCCCCACAATAGAGACCGAATTGCATATCCGGATATATGACCGTCACCACTCGTCACCAAACACCAGTTTTTCTGGTCACAATCATGTAATTCTAGCAAAGCCCCTTTTGCGGCTATGGCCCGAGACCGTGAGTCTGATTTAGGTTTGGCTCGTAAGATGATTTCAGACCGTGCCAACACCATAGATTTTCCAGACAGTAATCGCCTGTTCATCCAGCTTTCGTCTCCGTTGACGTCGCGGACTTTGCGCCAAAGCTCCGTCTCGGCAACAACAATCATCGGTAGGCCACGTCGTTTATAGCGCCACGCAACAGGGTGGGCCCGACTTGGGCCCGTTCGTCCATTGGACGCGCCGTATTTAAGCGAAACATAACGCGGCACCTGAAATCCAGACGGTGTATGGTTTGCCGACATGCGGACATAATTCTCACGAAGGCGAATATGCGGCGCTGGCACATCAATACCAATGCGCGCACGCATATGTGAGGCCTTTATCTTTTTCGCCATTTTCGCTTGTGGCACATTGCCCATAGACTTATTTTGGGCATTTGCGATTGTGGAGATATGAGCTAAAATCACAGCGACACAAATGATGGAATAAATACGCACGACCAGCCCTTGAAAATGTGAAATATAAGGTTTGGGTTTAGCTCAATAGGATAAACGAGCCGTAAACAAACCGTTATTTTCAATGATAAACAGTCATGAATTATACAAAATTATTTCATATTTAACTTGCCAAAATTCTATAAGCAGGCATTTTACCCCACATGTCATCATCAAAGAAGCCAAAAATTGTTGTCACCAGAACACTACCAGACAGTGTGGAAAAAAGACTGTCTGATTTATTTGATACCCAGCTCAATTCCAATGACAGTCCTTATAGCCAAAGTGAACTGATCCGCGCCGTACAAGGCGCAGACGTATTGGTGCCGACATTAACGGATAAGATCGACGCGGAATTGATCAATGGGGCAGGAAAAAACCTGAAATTGATCGCCAATTTTGGTGCAGGTACAGATCATATTGACCGTGAGGCGGCCCACGCAAAAGGTATTTTAATTACCAATACGCCCGACGTCCTCACACAAGACACAGCTGATTTTGTTCTCGCGTTAATTTTGGCTGTCCCGCGTCGATTGGTTGAGGCTGATATGCTTGTCCGCAGTGGAAAATTTACAGGCTGGACACCAACAGGAATTTTGGGGCAACGGGTACGCGGTAAAAAGCTTGGCATTATTGGCATGGGGCGCATAGGCCAAGCTGTTGCGCGGCGCGCTCACGCCTTTGGTCTCGGCGTACATTACCATAACCGTGGGCCTCTATCGGCTCCAATCGAAAATGAATTAGGGGCTCGCTATTGGGACGATTTAGACGAAATGTTGGCAGCCGTGGATATTGTCTCCATCAACTGTCCTTACACCCCACAAACCCATCACTTAATAGACGCCAAACGGTTATCAAATATGCAAACTCACGGTATTCTCATCAATACTTCTCGCGGGGAAATCATTGATGAGAGCGCACTGGCGAAGGCCCTGGTTCGCGGGGATATTGCGGGTGCTGGTCTGGATGTGTATGAGCATGAACCAAAAGTTCATCCTGACCTCTTAACGCTCCAAAATGTAATATTGGCCCCCCATATTGCATCGGCCACCTTGGAATCCCGCATTGAAATGGGCGAAAAAGTGATGATCAATATACGGGCCCTTTTTGATGGACACAGATGCCCAGACAGGGTATTGCCACCAAGATAAGCTTTCGTCAATTTAACTTGAGCAAAGTGTTTTATTGGTGTAGCTTAACCCTTAATTTAAATTCCGGTTTTCAGATAATTGATTGCAGCTATTATTTGAATTTTGAACCGGGGCGCGTACAAGACCTTAAGAACTCCCCAGCTCTTTGTGGTGTTGTACTAGAAGCAACCTTTCTCTGAACCACACATCAGAGGAGGGTTGTTTTGTATTTGGCGTTTGATTATTTCCTAAAGCAAGCTGGACAGGACGGGTCGCGGGGCAGAGTTATGGTACGGGCGCCAGACGTTAATCCGTCAAACAAAAACAATTTTCCAAACAGAGGCTCGCCCGCGTCTGTGATGATTTTTATGGCTTCGAGCGCCATCATTGATCCAATAATGCCTGCCATTGGCCCCAATACCCCAACAGCGGCGCAGCTTTCAATATTATCAGGAATTTGTGGGACGAAGCATTGATAACAGGCAGATTTGCCGTCACTGGGAAAACTGGCTAACTGCCCGTCAAACCGACCAAGCGCCCCAGAAATTAAAGGTATAGAGAGGTGCAAACAGGCTTTGTTGACCGCGAAACGGGTCGGGAAATTATCGCATCCATCTATAATCAAATCATAGCCAGTGATAAGGGATGCAGCATTGTTTTCACCAAGTCGTAGGGTGTGCGGCATTATGGTTGTGTTCGGGTTTAACTGAGTAAGCCTATGTTCCATACTTTCGGTTTTTAACCCGTCAATATCATTTGAGCCAAATTGAATTTGCCGGTGTAGATTGGAAAGATCGACATTGTCGTCATCCACAATTCCAAGCGTGCCAATGCCAGCGGCGGCCAGATAAAGACCACATGGCCCACCAAGGCCACCCGCGCCGATGATTAAAACTTTTGCCTGTCCTAAGGCCTGCTGGCCAATGCCGCCAATTTCTTTGAGTATGATTTGGCGTTTGTAACGTTCTATTTCCTCGGGTGACATTGAAACATTTACTCAAATAAGGCGGTTGATAAATACCGTTCAGCGTAACTTGGGATAATGGTCACAATCGTTTTGCCTTGCATATCGGTTCTGGCTCCAACTTCAAGACTGGCAGCAATGGCGGCACCTGATGATATCCCGACGGGTACACCATCCGACTTGGCGACGCGGCGCGCCGTTTCAAAGGCCAGTTCATTATCAATGCAAA
>JAESQI010000206.1 GCA_016765255.1 Robiginitomaculum sp.
GCTCGAATTCGGGCACAAAAAGCAGCGGAGATGTTGTCGGGTGAAGCAAGCGGTGGTAAAATGCTATTCGTCGCGGCTCATGGCTGGTTTAACCGTATGATCCGAACAGGTTTAAAGCAGCGCGGGTTTGTCTGCGTTGAAGACCACGGGGATTTGCACTGGAGTTATCGCCGCTATGAACGGCCTACAAAAGAAGAAAAATAAAAGAGAAGAATAAAGAGGAATAAAAAAATGCCGAATATAAAAGATTTAAGTTTTGAAGACGCTTTAAGCGAACTCGAAGCCATTGTTGCGCGGCTAGAGCGCGGGGACGCGCCGCTTGAGGAAAGCATTGACGTGTATGAACGAGGCGCGAAGCTTAAAAAACATTGTGAAGACAAGTTGAAAAAAGCCCAATTAAAAGTCGATAAAATTGTACTAGGGAGTGACGGCTCGGCCAGTGTTGAACCGTTCGACAGTGATAATTAAGATATTGGTTTGTTAGAAAATATGTCCAACTTTACATCCCGTTTGACCTCAGTACAGGCGACTATGGAAACGGTGTTGGATCGTATTTTACCCAAACCTGTTGGTCATCAATCAGAAATTATGCGGGCCATGCGCTACGCTGTTCTTGGGGGTGGGAAACGGCTGCGGCCTTTTTTATTGTTGGAATGCGCGTACATGCTTGGGCGCAATGATGCAGGTATAGAGCTTGCGGCGGCGGCTCTTGAATGCGTGCATGTTTATTCTCTCATTCATGATGATCTGCCCTGTATGGATGATGATGATATGCGCCGTGGGAAACCCAGTGTTCACAAAGCATTTGACGAGGCAATGGCGGTATTGGCTGGCGATGGTCTCTTGACCCTTGCCTTTGAGATTATGACGAAAGAAGATGTTCACGCAGACGCAAATATCAGGTTAAAACTTATTTCTAGCCTTGCTCAGGCCGGTGGAACGCACGGAATGATCGGCGGACAGGTTATAGATATTCGCGCTCCAAAATTACCCAATCGTCAAAAAAATGAAGAGGCATTTATCACGCACTTACAAGCGCTAAAAACGGGAGCCCTCATTCGGTATGCGGCTCTAGCGGGGGGAAGGCTTGCAGAAGCATCTGCGCAGGACTTGAAGAATTTGGATGAATTTTCTGACGCGCTTGGCTTGGTGTTTCAAATTACAGATGATATTTTGGACACAGAAGGCGACGCAAAAGAAATGGGTAAGGCCGTGGGCAAAGACGCGGGTCTTGGAAAGGCCACATTCGTATCTATCTATGGTTTGAAAGGTGCAAAAGACTATGCATATGAGATCGGAAACACGGCCAAAGGCGCTCTTTTGTCTTACGGCCCAAAGGCTGATATATTATGCGCGTGTGTAGATTTTGTTCTGAACCGAAAGAAATAGATGTAAGCAATGTAAAAATGAGCTAATGATGGCTTGGTAAATTGCTTATTTGAGAAACTAAAGACTATGTTACAAAAAGCTCAACTGTTAGATAGCGTGAAATTTCCAACCGATATTGACGCATTTTCAATCGACCAATTAAAACAATTGGCGGGCGAAGTGCGAGCGGAAATGATTGACGCAGTTTCCGTCACTGGCGGGCATTTGGGCGCAGGGCTCGGCGTAGTGGAACTGACCGTGGCTTTGCACCATGTATTTGACGCGCCAAAAGATAAAATTATCTGGGATGTTGGACATCAATGCTACCCACATAAAATATTGACAGGTCGCAAAGACCAGTTGCGGACTTTGCGCAAAGGCGGTGGGCTTTCGGGTTTTACCAAGCGTAAAGAAAGTGAATATGATACATTTGGGGCAGGTCATGCCGCAACGTCTATCTCCGCTGGCCTTGGTTTTGCCGTGTCGCGAGATCTGCAAGGTGAAGACAATCATGTGATTTCTGTCATTGGAGACGGGTCAATGTCAGCGGGCATGGCGTATGAGGCCATGAACAATGCGGGCGGTATGGACGCAAGAATGATTGTCATTCTGAACGACAATGACATGTCGATTGCCCCGCCGGTTGGCGCAATGTCAGCCCATTTGGCCAAGATGGTGTCGTCGCGGGGCTACCGAAAGTTTCGAGGCTTTGCAAAAGGCATGGTGGAAGATATGCCGCGCCCGATTAAATCTACGGCGCGTAAGGCCGAGGAATATACACGCGGTATGATGACAGGTGGAACGTGGTTTGAAGAACTTGGCTTTTATTATGTTGGCCCTGTTGATGGTCATGATCTTGATCATCTCTTGCCGGTACTCAAAAACGTGAAGGCTATGCAGGCTGGCCCCGTTTTGGTGCATGTGGTGACACAAAAAGGAAAAGGCTATAAATTTGCCGAAGACGCAGCAGATAAATATCACGGCGTCTCTAAATTTAATGTGGTCACAGGCGTGCAAAGCAAAACCATCGCCAAAGCGCCCTCGTATACGCGGGTATTTGCCGATGCTTTGATCAATGAAGCCACAAAAGATGACAAAATCGTTGCGATTACGGCGGCTATGCCCGGAGGTACGGGACTCAACTTATTTGCAGAAAAATTCCCCAATCGTTGTTTTGATGTGGGCATTGCCGAGCAACACGCTGTGACCTTTGCGGCTGGATTGGCAGCAGATGGTATGAAGCCGTTTTGCACATTGTATTCGACGTTTTTACAGCGCGGCTATGATCAGCTTGTCCACGATGTCACTATCCAAAGCCTACCCGTACGGTTTGCCATTGATAGAGCAGGGTTGGTGGGGGCTGACGGGCCAACACATGCGGGTTCCTTTGATGTAGGCTTTATTGGGGCTTTGCCAGGATTGGTGCTGATGGCCGCTGCGGACGAAGTGGAATTGTCGCGTATGGTGGCGACCAGTGTTGCCATTGACGACAGGCCCAGCGCTTTTCGGTTTCCACGCGGGGAAGCCACAGGCATTGCCATTCCAAAAAATATTAAACCTTTGGAAATTGGCAAAGGGCGCATTGTGAAACAAGGGGATAGGATTGCTATATTGTCCTTGGGCACACGGCTCGGCGAAGCCTTGCAAGCTGCCCATGATCTTGACGCGCTTGATTTGTCGACCACGGTGGCGGATGCTCGTTTTGCCAAACCTCTGGATAAAGATTTGGTGCGTCAACTGGCCGATGAACACGAAGTCCTGATCACGATTGAAGAGGGGGCAATTGGGGGTTTTGGCTCATTTGTTATGCACGAACTCGCAGAAAGTGGGCGGCTCGACACAGGGCTTAAAGTGCGCTCCATGGTGTTGCCTGACATTTTTATTGATCAAGACACACCCGAGAATATGTATAAACAGGCAGGGCTTGACGCACAGGCGATTGTCGAGAAAGTGTTTAGCATTATTGGCCGTGACATGGCGGCATTTTCGTCGCGGGCCTAATGGGTATACACCCTAGTGTCTTGGTGAGCGGTGTAGCTGGCCTAATTGTACGGGACGATTAAAAGAGCCAAATTGGCTGCCAAAAAACCCTGTAGTATAGCGACGACCATACCGGTTTCTTTGGGAATGGCTATGACGGCGCGTATCTTGTCTTTCTTGTGTTCTCGCTTGACGGCCTTGGGCAAAGCCACGCTCGAAAGCTGATTGCGTCGCTTGTTGTTGGAGACGCGCAGCTTTGTTTTGTCTCTCTTGCCTTTGCGCGGACAAAGCGTGTTGATAGCGGTTTAAATCGGCCTGTTTTTGGGCCTGTGTAGGGCCGTACCGATATACTTTCACACGGTTTTCAGTTGTGAATGGGGCGGATTGATTGGTGTGGCCTGTATTAACATTGCCCGCATTGGCTGTCGCCGAAATTCCAAAAATTAGCCCGATGAGTAATATACGCATATCTATATCCAATCTACAGACAAGCAGTTTATTGATATTATTTATCTTTGCAAAGACATGCACGAGGTGAGGGATTGATCATGATATAAAAACACCTATTGGGTGATAAAAAAAAGCGGGGCAAACCCCGCTTCCTTTATAAATTATCGCCGCGATTAGTGACGGCAATGTCGTGTGTGCCGATGATGGCGATGGCGACGACGCGGCACATAATGGTGGTTATTATACCCATACCCTGAGCCAGAACTAAAGCTGATCCTGACATTGGAACGTGGTTGACTGTAATAGTTACCACCATATCCATATGAACCCTGATTATAATATGTTGGAGAATTATAATAAACGGGCTGAGCGTAAACGGGTTGTGCATACCGAGGGTATGAAGAATAGGTATTGTTATAATAGGGCTGGCTATAGCTTCTGCCGCTATTGGAATAGCCATTATTGTAAGTTCTGTAATTGTTATTCCCGTAATATCTATTATTGTTGGAATAGCCTGAATTATTATTACTGCCAGCAATGGCTGCACCCGCAAGTCCGCCGAGAACGGCGCCAACAGCAGAGCCTTCTGTTCGCGCTCCTGTTGCGGAGACTTGAGAACCGATCACGCCGCCAACCACAGCGCCAATAAGGCCGCCTACGAGTTGGTTGTCTCCATTTGAATGTGATTGATGTCGATGCTGATATCCGTTTTCGTGGGCGCTGGCTGTGATGGGTAGAGCGATAGCCATTGCAATCATCGGGATATATTTCAGGGCAAATTTCATGATATTTCCTTGGCGTAAGTTAAAGGTAAAAATCCTTAGAGTTTGTCTAGCAAAACAAACATGAACGCATGCTGAAGATTAAAGGTGATAACATAACATAAAAATGGGCCGTAAAGCCCATTTCCTGTCAACATATTCTAAAAATTATCCGCAGCTTGCACTTTGGAAAATTTCATTGCCGTATGAATCATAGCGTTTATTTGAACCGCTATAACAATACACACCATTTGAACGCACATAGGCTGGCGCGGGCAAGGTAGATATGGCGGGCGCAATCGGAAGCCCTTTTATATAAAATTGTTGGGATGAGTGTTGTGTGCTGTAGGTCGGCGCAACGTCTTGTTGATAGACATGTATTGTTCTTATTTCTGGCTGCACAGCAGGGGCTTGATGATGGATGACCCTGTTAATGATTGGCGCAGGTGTGGGAGCCGTATGATAAACGTGCCGAGTTGTGGACGGTATTTGGTAGCTTTGGCTCACAAATTGCGGCCCATACATATATTGCGGCGTTGGGATGTGCATAGGCATTGGCATTGACGCAGGGTATGGCGCTGGGTAGGGGGCTGGAGCAATTACATTGCCACCAAATGTTGGGTAGGGAGCGGATGCATACCCATAGCCAGACGCACCATAGCCA
>JAESQI010000207.1 GCA_016765255.1 Robiginitomaculum sp.
CCTTAAATGCACTGGTATTTATGTATCGAGAGGTCTTAAAGCGCCCCATTGAAGAAACCATTGCATTTACGTATTCACAGAAAGCGCCGCGCATACCCACGGTATTTTCTCATCAGGAGGCTAGCGCGGTGCTGACGCAGCTCGACGCTCGGCATTATGTGATGGCGGCTTTGCTATACGGGGCGGGCTTGCGGGTACGGGCCCAGAGAGACAAATTTAGGCGCGGCTTTGGCGGACGGGTTGGCGATTGCCCAGCGGGCAATCCTGCTTGCGCCAGTGTCGTGGTCGGCGCAAATACCCGAGGCGTAAAAGGCCATACGGGTCAATTTTATACGGACGGCGCGCCTGACACCGAAGACACAGCCCTTGGCCTTGAAGGCGCTTATTTATTCCTGCGCACATCTTACGGGGATTTTGTCGCAGGTCGCGACGACGGTTCTGCCTATTTATTCTCGCTGGGGGCGCCTTCATTGGTTGCCGTCGCCGCGTCCAATTCAGGGGTTGATTATACGGGTCTTGATAGTGTGAAAACATTTAACGACGCGTCGGGTTACGCCGAAAAAATCGCCTATACCAGCCCCCGTCTTTTGGGCGACCAAATTGGGGTCGGTGTACAAGTGGGCGCGTCCTATGCATTTGACGCCAAAGCTTGCGGGGTTAATTATTGTGTGCGCGATAACAGCCCGCTGGCCAGTGAAGTCTTCGCGCCCGAAATGAAAAATATTGTCGAGATCGGCCTCTCCCTTGACCGAAAGTTTGACAGCGGTCTGTCGGCAGAATTTACCACCACCTATGCAAGAGGTTCAGAGAAAACTGGCAATGCAGCCTTTACCAATCTGTCGGCATGGGGCGCGGGGTTAGAGCTTAAATACGCTGATTTTGTCTTTGGCACATCTTATCTTAAATCCAATAACGGGTTTGCGGGCAATGGCGATTACACGGCCTATGATGTCGGGGTTACATGGAAACCATCCAATTGGGGCTATAGCGCCTCATACGGCCACGCCACTGACGATATTGCACGGCTTAGTTCCGACCAAGGCGTACTGGCCGTTAGTTATGATTTCGGTAGGTTCAGGCTGGGATCAGGTGTCCAATATATACACCGCAAAGTGCCGTTCAATACCGCTGGCGTCATATCAAGCCAAACACAAAACGCCACCGCCCTATTCATAGAAGGCGGGATTAAGTTTTAAGCAAATTGCACCACCGAAATTCGTAGATAAATATTTTCATCTCTCCCACATTGTCATCCCAGACTCTCGCGGCGCAGGCGCTTGCGTAGCGTGTGATCTGGGATCTCGCCGTTTCGACTAGTCTCATGCTTCGACGTTTGAGATTCCGGCCTTCCCCGCGTACGCGGGGATGAGCGGAAGACGGGGATGACAGGGTTGGTATATCTTAACCTCTCCTTTGGGGGAGAGGTGCGCGAAGCGCGGTGAGGGGCTATTTTGTTTCTAAATTGATACCCACGGTTTCAACATCGTAGCCCCTCACCTCAATCCTCTCCCCAAAGGAGAGGAGGTTATTGGTAATTCCAGCACATAGAGCGCCGCGCTGTCGCACTGCGGGATTGTTTTGGAATTTGGGTATTCGTTTCGTCAGGGTTAATCTGGCCATTCCTTTGCCGTGGTCGCTCCCATGTGCGAAAGTTTAGCCCCTGTATATTCTAACAGTTTTTCTGTTTCGCAAGTTCGCCTTGCCGAGTGTTCCCAAACAGGTTTCTCTTGAGGGACTTGCTGCTTATCTGATCCGTGCACATAATCGGGCGCCAGTTCATCTGGCCAAAAGACCACGGCAGGAACGGCGCGGCACATGCCGTGCGCGGCAGGGGTGAGGGGGATTTCTTTACGGACGGGTTTTGGCACGCTTCTGATATGAAGCCTGATATGCTGCATATCCACGCATGGTGGTTTGGGACGGAGGGTGTTGATGTGTTGTGATACAGAGGGCAGGCGGTACCAATTTCTGACTTCATAACGGCGCGCTGTTTTGTTACCCATGACTTGGTGTTTGGTCGGAGCTAGCGGACTGCCCACTCGGTTTTTATAAGCAAGCCGCCTGTCCTGCCATTTGGCAATTCTACTCTCGCCGATAAGAGCGCGAAGCCGCAAGCGCCGCTTAGGACAGCTTAATACCCATTCACGCACAAGCAGGCAAAAATTAGTGATCTCGCCCGCACGGCGTTGCCGCTCGATACATCGGTATTGCCGCTGATTATCCGCCAAACGTTTGGCATAAATCGCAATTCGTTCTTCTTGCATCCAGCAGACTTTAATCTGCCGTGCTTCCTCCAACAGCCGCGTAAACTTAGCCACGAGTTGCGCATACACCTCACAGATAGACTCCATCGTCCCCACATCCACCCCATGCGCAGGTTCCGGTAGTTCCATAATCTCTTGGTAGTTGAGGTTCATGGCTTGACCATACCCCGCGCACGGAAACCGTGGATAAAATTTTTGATTTGGTGTCTCTCCTCCCGCCGTCATGCCCGCCCATGTGGCGGGTATCCATAGACCGCACATGCTTCGCTTGTTGCCACATGGATACCCCACACAGGGTGGGGTATGACGGGGGAAAGTGTTGCAAGCTAGCGCCTAACAGTCCCCGGACTTTGTTTGGAGACTGGGGTTTGTTATGTAGAGAAGGGGGTATATATGAGACATTCAAGATGGACCCCGCCCTGCGACGGGGTGAGCGGGGGTGGGGATTTTATCCGTAATGAAGTAGTAGAGTTCCTTTGCCTAGCTTAGATTGCTTTGGGCTTGAAACTCAACCCCAACCAACACATACCCGTTTCCGTTCATCCCCGTATAGGCGGGGAAGGCGGGTATCCAGTGAGAGGGTTGGAATGGAGGCAAGTAGTGGCATTAGTTAGACGCGTTTGGACGCAAACATGTGTTTCTAAATCCGCGACTAAAGATTTGTACGAAGAAATATCCTTACCTGTTACGAAACTTTCTGTGCCCTCCAAGTAATTGTCGATAATTTTTTACCAACTCTGAACTACCCAACATTTCTTACACTCCATAAGATCGCCCTTATTCAATCACCCAATTAAATTGCGTGGGAAAATAAGAATACGAGACATTAAGCTGTAAAGTGCCTCTATTCTTCCCCTAAAGACTCTTCATGTATTTTATGAAATAGGGGTTTGTGCGACTTTGTTATAAAGGGATTGGCCCAAAGTCATTATAAGCCTTCGGCCAAATTTATTTTTGTGTTACTGAATTGGAAAACCGACACCAATTTTAAGACCGTAGGCTTCAAAATCAGACGCGCCGATACCGTCATAAAACCCGTCAAGTGACACCCGCGTACCATTGCTAAAGGTCGCGGCAAGACCCACTTCTGTGCGGGCGCGTAATTTACCCGTACCATTTGCGAGCCCTGTGGCAAGGTTAAGAATTTGCGCTTGCTCGAAATCCCACACGCCCCGCACATTTAAACTTGGCGTCAAAGTCATATTATTGTCTTGCTCAAAGCTTTTGCTAAAGCGGGGGCCGAACGTCACGCGGCCTAATTTTACCGTCTGTTCGGGTATGTTAATCCCGAGACCATCCGTGTAAGCTTTCTGGGTTTCTTTAAAATAAATGACAGCTATATTGGGATTTACTCGCCAATCGTTCACAGTCAGGTCACCTGTGAGTTGACCTTTGAGCAACCACCTGCTTGTCTTAAAATTATCGGTATATGTTTGGGATGGACTGATATCGTTGTTAGAGCGTCCCAAAGCGGCACGTCCGTCAAAGATCAATTTATCCGCAATACGCGTGACCACATAAGGGCCAACCATCCAACCTGTTCCAGAGATAGCAAAGTTTTGGATATTGTCTTTTTCGTCGGCCCAATCAACCTGAGCTATAACACCAATAAGAGTGTCTTTATTCATCCGGTAATCCGCCCCGACATAAACAAGAGTGAGATCATTTTCCGCTGTCTTTCCATGAATAGATACAATACTGGCTTCCGTCCACAAATTCACTTTGGCAGCCTTATCCGCTCCTATTAACTTGGCGAGGTTAGCGTCTTCGCCGCTCGCCGTTCCGTTAAAGGCAATCCGTACATTCCGGAGTTCTGCATTGCCATTGATGCGACCTTTTGTGCCTTCATTGAGCAGACGATTTGATAGATTAGGATCATTGATCGTGATTTGGTCCGCCCGTCTTGCAATAAAGTTATTGACAATGCGCTGTGTACGCGTCCTGACAAAATTCTCGTCAATGAACACTGTTGAAACTGGATTGGCGGCCTGATTGCCATTCCCCGCCGCGTCTACGGCCTTATTTGCAGCCAGAGCAATGGTTATCGTGCCTTGATCAATTGGGGTCATCAACGCGCTATATTGAGATCCACTGATGCGCGTAAAATCTGATCCAGTCGCGTTGGTAAGGGTTAGGTCGCCGAGTTCAAA
>JAESQI010000208.1 GCA_016765255.1 Robiginitomaculum sp.
AACCAAAGCAAATCTCTCATACCTTTAGTGGCGATACTGATTGCAATTTTTTGGGCGGTACTGATTGTATTAGCGTCGTGGTTTACACGAGACAGTGCATTTCAGACAATATATGACCCAAGACAGCCATTTCAAACCTACAACCCTGCACCTGCACTCGATTATACCGCAGCAAAATCTTGGCTTATTCGCCCAGACCAAAAACAAGACCCGGTTGAAATCGAAGGCGGTGATATATTTGTCGTTTACCCTACTCTATACTTAGGGGCAGACCATTGGAACGCGCCGACAAATAACATCAAGGTTATCAATAAGTTACAACGCATTGCTCTGCCTAATTTCATCATGCCATTTGCCAGTTCAGGTCGGCTCTACGCCCCGATTTATCGACAAGCCGCTCTTTATAGTTTTCTCAATTACACCCGAGACGATTCTAAATCCGCGCAAAGACTAGCTTACCGAGATGTGAAACGAGCCTTTGATGTTTTCCTAAGAGAAAACCCACCCGAACGCCCCATAATTCTTGTAGGTTATGGACAAGGCGGTTTGCATATTCAAAAGCTGATGGGAGAATATTTTCAAGGTAGTTTGCATGCTAAATTAGCAGCTGCCTACGTGATTGATCACCCACTCCCCATTGACGTCTTTGAAAACGCGCTCGCAAAACTTCACCCTTGTGAAAGCAAATTTGATATTCATTGCGTCATTTCATTTGGAGCATTTGCACCCAATGAAAAACGTAGAATGCATCTCTACCACAATAAAACCAATGTTTGGGACAGACACAAACTCATTACTGTTCAAGGACGTCCTTTACTCTGTACAAACCCGCTCCTCTGGACACGAAGTGAAGACTACGCGCCTGCAAAACTGCATTTGGGCGGTGTCAGCGCTGAAGGGTTAGGCGTTGATATGCTCCCCTCCCCGTCAACCCAACAAACAGGGGCCCAATGTCAAGACGGCCTCATGATGATTGACAAGCCAAAACAAAAAAGCTTGCGCCGCCCGAGTAGGTTTGGCGGAAAATTTCGGACACCTCCTTCTAACTTATTTTATGAAGATTTGCGTGTGGATGCAGCGCGTCGTGTGCAGACCCTCATTCAAACAAACATATTGCCAAAACTTGCTCCTGTTCTAAACATGCAAACAATAGAGATAGAGGAAAGTCCCGTTACCTTACCAACAAAAACGGACGGCGGAAATTAAAGGGTTTTGGCCAAATCATCAAACGCTTTAATTTCACGTAAAAGAGCTTCAAATTCTCCAGTCGGGATCATATTTGGCCCGTCGGAAGGTGCGCGCTCTGGATCAGGGTGGGTTTCTAAAAACATGGCGGCGACGCCAATAGAAGCTGCCGCTCTGGCGAGTGTTGGCACGAATTCACGCTGCCCACCAGATGTACCGCCCTGCCCTCCAGGTTGTTGAACTGAATGGGTCGCGTCAAACACAACAGGCGAACCAAAGCTTTTTAAAATTGGTAGGCTTCGAAAATCTGACACCAAAGTATTATAGCCAAAACTGGCCCCCCGTTCACATGCCATAACATTTGCGTTTCCAGCTTCTAGAACTTTGTTGAGTACGTTTTTCATATCCCACGGCGCTAAAAACTGTCCTTTCTTGACATTGATAATTTTTCCCGTTTTAGCTGCCGCGACGAGTAAATCGGTTTGACGGCACAAAAAAGCTGGAATTTGCAAAACATCCACCACTTCCCCCACATGCTTGCAATGATCCTCTGTGTGTACATCAGTTACACACGGCAAGCCAACTTTATCACGAATTTCAGCAAATATGGGGAGTGCCTTTGAGAGACCAAGGCCACGCGGTGAGTGTATACTGGTACGGTTGGCTTTATCATATGACGATTTATAAATTAGATTTAGTCCAACATTATCTGCAATCTCTTTGAGCATAAATGCCGTTTCAAGTGCATGTTCGCGGCTTTCCATAGCGCACGGCCCAGCCAATATAGTGAGGGGCTTGTCATTGCCAATCTCGTAAACCTTACCATGTGGAGCCGCTAAACGAATTGTGGAATTTGGTGTGGTCATCTGAAATCCAATATGTTCTTTTTTTTTAAATATGGAGCAAGTCTTCAAGGATGGAAAGGGGCAATACACAGGCACAACATATCAAACTTATGTGATATCTTTAAAATCACTTGTATGCACGGGTCGTTATCCCTAACTTATTTTAATATGGAGAACACTATGAGCGCAAAATCCGTCATTGATTTAATCGGCAATACGCCTTTAATCCGTCTACAAGCTGCGTCAGATGCAACAGGATGTGAAATTTATGGGAAAGCAGAGTTTCTAAATCCTGGTCAGTCCGTTAAAGACCGTGCCGCCCTCAGCATTATTCGGGACGCGGAAGCCAAAGGCCACTTAAAACCCAGCGGTACAGTGGTCGAAGGGACGGCAGGCAATACTGGCATTGGCCTCGCTATGGTGTGTGCAGCCCTTGGGTATAGTTGTAAAATCGTAATCCCGCGTACGCAAAGCCAAGAAAAGAAAGATGCCATCAGGCTTTTAGGTGCCAGCCTGATCGAAGTGGACGCGGTTCCATATTCTAACCCAGACAATTACATACATACCTCCGAGAGACTGGCAAAAGAACTGGCTAAAACTGAACCAAACGGCGCCGTATGGGCCAATCAATTTGATAACACGGCCAATAGAGATGCACATATTAAAACAACAGGGCCTGAAATTTTCAAGCAAACGGGCGGTAAAATTGACGGGTTTATCTGCGCTGTTGGTTCAGGCGGCACATTGGGAGGTGTATCCATCGCCCTCAAAAACCTCAACCCAAAAATTCAAATTGGCATTGCCGACCCTGGGGGATCAAAACTATATTCTTACTACAAACACGGAGACCTCATCTCCGAAGGCGGTTCTATAACCGAAGGCATAGGGCAAGGTCGGATCACGGCAAATTTAGAGGGGATTACAGTGGACAGAGCATATAGAATTTCTGATAGCGAAGCGCTCAGTATATTATTTGATCTC
>JAESQI010000209.1 GCA_016765255.1 Robiginitomaculum sp.
ATATGCAATCCGTCAGCAATATCCGCAATAACGTCATAGGCGATCTGTTTCGTCGCGGCCTTTTTATAGATGCGTTCGCCGAGTTTGGCTCTAAATCCAGATTTGGATAATATGAGCAGGATGAGCAGAGCGACTACAGCGCTGATAACGTATTTTAACCGCATAATAAGTCCTTTGATAATAATTTGGTTGGGGCGGGCCAAACAACCGCCCCGTTAATGAGTCCACTACCTAATAGTGTCTGTCCGGGGAAATCAAGACATGCCCTAATTCACTCTGTCCCTAATTTACATCTGTAAAGCGCAAATATGGGCGGATTTCTTCAAATCCTTGCGGGAATTTTTTATGAGCGTCAGCATTGCTAACAGACGGCGGGATAATCACTTTATCACCAAGCTGCCAATCGGCTGGCGTAGCGATGCCGTTCTTATCGCCAGTTTGGCAAAGCGGCCAAAGCTTGCCATGTTAGTCAACCGACATTATCGAGCCAGATCATAAAGCTGGAATCCGAATTGGGGGTTGCAATTTTTGAACGCATGCGCGGTTCTGTGCGCCTTACAAAAGCTGGCGCGGATATTGTTGACAAAGCCGAGCTGGCCAAACAGGCGGCGCAGGACATAAAGGCAATTGCGAAAGCTCATAGTGATCCATTTGCAGGCGAACTTGCTCTGGGCGTAATCCCAACGATTGGGCCATTTTTATTGCCGTATTTTTCAAAACTATTGGTGGACACATTCCCAAAATTGCGACTTGCCTATATTGAAGACACAACGGACCGTTTGACCGAGCAATTATTATCGGGTGATTTGGACGCGGCGATTTTGGCAACATTGCCTATGGATGATGCATTGATATGCACGCTGCTTTATGATGAGCGGTTTCATATCGCGATGCCAAAAGTGCATGATCTGTGACGTTAAAAACAAATCAGCCTTGTAGACTTGGAGCACGAAAAACTATTGCTCTTAACTGACGGGCATTGTCTACGCGACCAAACCTTGTCTGTATGCTCGCGGGTGGTCACTGATAGCACGATACGGGCGACGAGCCTTGATACATTGCTAGGTTTGGTGGCGGGCGGTCACGGGATCACCCTGATACCGACCCTTGCGATTCGCGAGGCATGGATGTCAGAAATAGGTGTGGTTGTGCGGCCCATTTCTGAAGTGAGAGCACACCGTAAGATAAATCTCACCGTCCGTAAATCCAATTTACGGCCAGAGTTAATCGACGCGCTTGGTCAGCTTATATTGGCGGAACTGCCTGATAAAAGCGCGAAGAAATTCAAGAAAATCAAATAGCCCCTATTGACTTAAGGCTGATTGCAAATTGCTGAAGTGTTCATATGATACAATGCTTTCAATCAGTATTTAATGTGAAAATAAACAAAACGGGATTGAGTTGACATGGGTGCTGGCAAGGCGGGGCAGTTTGAAACCGTGCTTGAAAATTTACCTGCCGTGCCAGACGGAATGGATCGTGATCATCAGGGAAGAATATGGATTGGTATGCTCAAACAAAGATCGGCGACCATTGATAAAATTCACCAAAACCCTTGGGTGAAGCATTTTCTTTTGCGGTTGCCGTCCACGTGGATGCCAGTTTCAAAAGGCACAAGTGTTCTCGCCCTAAGGCAAAGGACATACCAAGACATGGCCGTCAAAAACGGCGCCTATGACCAATTTATTATTGTGAACCGCCCCGACACTCGACCCGTTAATCTCTCCTTGCGTTGAGATAAATACATCTTCGGTTTTTCCTGTTTTGTGATCTATTTTTATAATGTGAGACGGCGCGGTATTGCTCTCGTCTTTTGCGTGAGCCAAAAACTCAAACACTTTACTGTGCCCGCCAACCCATAAATCACCATTTAGATCTATATCTATGTTATCTGGTGCAGTGTTGAGTTTTATGGCAGACCGTTTGGTGAGTGCGCCGCTCTCTATGTCCCGGTCAAAAACACTGATGCGGCGCTTTAAAAACTCGGAGATATATATAGTTTTTCCGTCGGGGGACGCATTGATACCGTTAGAATAGACGAGACCTTTTTTGATATACTCGCCTTTTGTTCCGTCGTAATAGACCGCACTTGCGAGAGGTAGAGCAAAATATTGTTCCAAGATATAAAGAATACCGTCTTTGTGTCCCTTATCATTTGTCGCGTAAAATTGCTTTGGGCCAACAGCATGTAGATCATTTGGCGAGAACATTTGGGCAAAGGCAATCCTGTCCAAATGGGTGAGCATACCGTCACCTCCAACCGTAAAAATTTCAACGACGTCTTTACCTGACAATAAATGATTGATGGCAAACAGACGGGTTTCGCCGTCCTCGCCGTGCCATAAACTGATACCGTGTGGTTGAAAATCGGTCATTTGCAGTGGAGAAATGCGCGTGACCACATTTGGATTATCAAGATTAAACGCGAAAATACCGCCTGTTTTCTCGTTGTCACTCCCGCGCCGATTGGTGGCTGAAACAAACACCGTATTTGTGGTGCGGTCAATAGCGACGTCTTCTGTCCCCGGGAATATATCAATCCGAGTACACGAGCCAGCAAGCAAAGGTTTAAGTTTTTGCAAGGCGCCAGAGAGCGGTAGCATTACCAATATTAGCCAGATGAGGAGTAGGCCAAGAATGCTGGCTACCACTAACATAAACTTTTTCATAACCGTTCCTTTGCACTGCAATAAACTATGGGGCGGTTATTATGTATTCCGAGCCATACCAATATGTGGTGTGTAACACATGTGGTCACTATATCCTAAAGCACAGCTAAAATACAATTTGATAAACGGTCAATGGTTTCGTCCCGCGCGCCCGCAATATTGATCCGTCCCGAGTTTAGCAAATATACGGAATGTTCGGAGCGGAGTTTTAGGACTTGCTCTGGGCTGATGGGGAGAAGGGAAAACATACCTTTTTGCGCCGCTAATGCTCGGGCCATTTGCTGTGCGCCTTGCACGGAAAGAGCGTCCGCCAAAGTTGTGCGAAGACCACTCATCCGTTGGCGCATATCTTCAAGCTCGGTCATCCATTCTAAGCGAAGTTCAGGAGTGTTGAGTATTTTGGCCACAAGAGCCGCGCCGTGATCTGGCGGCATGGAAATCATCTTGCGCATAGTCAGCCCGATTTGGCCATGACACAACTCGGCATCCTTTGGCGTTTTTGCCAATGCACAGACAAGACCCGTGCGCTCTCGATAGAGGCCAAAGTTTTTGGAACATGACGCAGCTAAAATAAGTTCTGGGCATTTATCCGCGAGTAATCGCAGGCCGTAAGCATCTTCCTCAAGCCCGTCGCCCAGCCCAGCATAAGCAAGGTCAACAAATGGCACGAGGTTTTTTTCGGGCAGTATTTCCGCCACCACGCCCCATTGTTCCTTGTTAAGGTCGGCCCCTGTTGGGTTATGGCAACACCCATGGAGAAGAACAACGTCACCAGCCACGGCGTCTGCCCTGAGGGTTGTGCACATGGCGTCAAATTCAATGTCTTGGGTTTCTTTATTGTAATAGGGGTAGGGCTTGATTTCGAGACCAGTGGATCCCAATAGGGGTTGGTGATTGGCCCAAGTTGGTGTGCTGACCCAAATTCGTGCCTTCGAATTGGCCAATTTGATCAACTCCCCTCCAAGACGCAGAGCACCCGAACCGCCCGCAGATTGCGCCATGGCCAAACGGCCAGAGGTCATCGCGGCGCTATTCTTCCCAAACATGAGCTCTGCAAATAATTGGTTAAATTGCGGATTACCGTGAATACCAATATATTTTTTGCTTGTTTCTTCGGCAGCCCATAGTTTTTCCGCCTTTTTGACAGATGTCATTACGGGGGTCGCCCCCATTTCGTTTTGGTAAATGCCAACGCCCAAATCAATTTTATCAGGGTTGGTGTCAGCAGCCGCAAGTTTTATCAAGCTAATAATCGCATCGGGAGCGGTGAGGGATAAGGTTTCAAACATGAGCATCTCTTGGCGTGAGTAAAATTTTTCCTATCGCATTTTTTTGGGTTTGAAAAGGCTTGAAGACTAGATAGGCTCACATAATAGACATTTTCCCTTTGCAAGCCAAGTTATTGCCCTTATGGTCTGAAAAAAATATAATAATAGGGGAATTTCAAAACATGCAAATATTTACCAATATGATGGTCGGGGCGGTAGACCCTAGTTTTCCAGCTTGGGAGGCGTTTAAAAATAGCATCACCTCATTTAGTAACTTTTTGTGGAATGGGCCACTCACTATTCTCTTGTTGGGGACAGGGCTGTTTTTGACAGTTGTGACCATGGGGATATGTCTGTGTCGTGTGCCGTCCTCTTTTAAAATGATGTTTGAAAAACATGATAATAAGGGTGAAGGTGATATCACACCTTTTCAGGCACTCTCGACTGCCTTGGCTGCTACGGTGGGAACTGGCAATATTGTTGGTGTCGCCACGGCTTTGGGCATAGGGGGCCCGGGCGCGATCTTTTGGATGTGGGTCGTGGCGATTCTCGGCATCACAACAAAATATTCCGAAAGTCTCCTCGCTGTTCACTTTCGCATCAAAGATAAAAGCGGCGCAATGGCAGGCGGGCCAATGTATTATATTGAACGCGGCATGGGTAAGAAATGGAAATGGTTAGCCATACTCTTTGCGTGCGGCGCTTTATTTGCCGCCTTTGTGACGGGCAATATGATCCAAGCCAATGCGGTTGCGTCTGCGGTTAACAAGGCCACGCCAAATATGTTTGGTGGGGCTGGTATGCATACCTATATTACTGGCGCTGTACTTGCTGTTGCGACTTTCGTTGTGATTGTTGGCGGCATTAAAGGCATTGGACGGGTTGCGGCCAAATTGATCCCGACTATGGCGGTTATTTATATTTTACTCGCCGCGTTTATTATTATCGCCAATTATAAAGCTGTACCAGGTGCCTTCCACGATATCTTTAGTTTCGCGTGGAACGGGAAAGCTGCCACGGGCGGGTTTGTCGGCGCTATGGTCATTGCCGCCATTCGAGCAGGTGTGGCGCGAGGACTTTTCTCCAACGAAGCGGGGCAAGGGTCTGCACCTATGGCCCACGCAGCGGCAACCATTAAAGACCCTGTCACTCAGGCCCGTATCGCCATGCTAGGTACGGTCATTGACACATTGATTATTTGTACAATGACGGCCTTGGTAATCCTCACATTACCCGGTCTTGAATTTACCAGCGTAAGCGCCATTGGCGACGGAACCTATGCAGGCTTCTCTGAAAATTCACAAACCCTGTCTTTGGCAATTTACGAAGGTGTTGCCATGTCAAAGGGTGAGGTGACAACCTTGACCTCTATTGCCTTTGCCAATGCCTTACCAGGCGGGGCGTGGATTATTGCCATTGCTATGGTGGTGTTTTCATTCACCACTATTCTTGGCTGGTCATATTACGGGGAACGGGCACTTGGTTATTTGACGGGTACAACCAATTTCACTGTCTACCGGATTTTGTGGTGTGTCGCTGCGTTTGTCGGTGCGTTAATGCAAATCGACTTTATCTGGCGACTTGGAGATGTGGCATCTGCCGCCATGACCGCGCCCAATCTGGTCGCCCTCTTGGCCTTGTCAGGTGTGGTGGTCAAATTGACCAAAGAGTATGAAAGCAATGCCAAAGAGCTCCCAAAGTAATTTAAAAATGAGAGCATAAAAAAAGCGGGGCTCGCAAAACGGGCTCCGCTTTTTTATTATATAAAGCTAGTAGTCTTACTGAACAGGTTTATCCGTACCGTAATAATATACGCCTGTTGTCACAGGGACTTGTCTTTGTGTGGACTGAGACTGTGAAGAATGGGTCTGTGTTGTTGTGCCTCCATATGTGGACGTGGAATATGTACTTGGTGTTCCGTGTCCATAAGCAGAACTCGATCCATAGGCTCTATAGCCTGTTGATCCAGTATAACCTGATCCTGTGCTATATGCGCTATACCCACTCCCAGAACCCCCCCTACTCGAACCTACTGCGCCAGAGCTATAATGTGTAGAACCTCCACCAGAATATGCTTGTGCTATATATGCACCTGACGCGCTACGCCCACGATTGTAACTGGAGGCTTGCCCCTTGGCAGGATCACAAACGACGCGGCGCCATTCATAGCGCTGGCCCGCTGTTAGAGTTTTCTTTTGCACGCTTCCGTATTTTGCAGGCACATTGACAAGTCGCTCCCCGCCCGGATCGGCAAGGTATTCAACCGCGATATTTCTATATTGAGCTGGCACAGGGATTTCGCGAACCCCGCCCGGATCGGAAACGATTTGTTTCGTGACCGAGGTATATTTTGCGGGAATAGAGGTTCTGCGCACTGTACCCGGCGATGTCATGACTTTACGGTCAAAGCTAATGCTTTCGCCCGGTTCTTCAACCAAGCACCATATCTCGCATCCCGCGCCGCAATATGTCGCTCCCGCTTGTCGAGCGGCGCCGTATTGCACCGTTGATCTATAGCCTCGCCCGCCTTGGCCTGCGTCTGCTGTGCTGAGAACCCGATATCCTTGGGCGGCTAATGCACCCGGATTACCAAGTTTCCAAACACGCCTAGGCGTGGATGTAGAAATGGTTTGCGTGACCGTTTGAAATCTGGGTGGGACGACTGATAATTTTTCGTAAGCGGGGCGCACCAACTTTTTCTCAGTCACACTGCGA
>JAESQI010000210.1 GCA_016765255.1 Robiginitomaculum sp.
AAAAGACATGCGGTTTTTGGTCAGTTACCTCGCCTATTCCTCATTCCTAAATCAGGTCAAATTGCCGGGATTTCAACGTTATTACGAAAACATGCTCGAAGAGGTTCCTGATGTTTGGGGCTTTGTTGGACGTTAAAATTTACGAACGTAGGAAACAGAAGCAGCGCCCAAATCCTGAATGGTAAAGTCGTAATTTGTATAATCAGCCCGGATGGAATTTTTGGGGCTTAATTTCCACTCAATCCCGGGCCCCCATGCAAATCCGTCATCTTCAATATTGACAGTCGTGAGCGTTGTAGAGCGCGGATTTAGATCAAGCCTCGTATTGTGATAGCCGCCGCGTAAGAAAAGGGATACATTTTGGGTCACGGGAAGGCGAGCGACAGCGAAAGCGGCTTCGGAATGTTTGACTTTTCTATCAAATGTAATTCTTCGGCGTGGGCCTAAATATTGTTTGCTATTCACGCCGACAGAGCCTTCTATTTCAGCGCCCAGATAGCGGTTAAAGTTATAACCAAGCCGCCCCTGAATGCCGCCTAAATCCTCGGTAAATCTGTTCTTGGAGTCTGCGTCATACAGAACAGCGCCCACAGTAGCATAGGCGCCGCTTTCTTTTTGCTGGGGACGAACACCGTAATAACCGGGCCTTCCGTAAGCAGGCATGTGAGTGGCTTGCCCATAAGGCGCATGTGCTGGGAGTAAAACGCCACCTTGTGCGCCATGGGCAAGACTTTGTCCATATGGGCCACGAAGACCAGATAAGGGGCCGCCGTATTGGTATGGTGCGCGCATCACGCATGTTGGAAACCCATTTAGGCCCATAATTGCCTGCATACCATTTGGACATGCGGAAATGGCTCTCGCTTGCGCCGTATGATGATTTGTCCCATTTAAGCCAAACCCTGAGCAACCAGAAATGAGTGTAGCCGTGGAAATAAGCAAAATTGTAGATAGAGGTGAAAATCGCATGATTTGTCCTTTTGAAACAGTCAGTTTCTTAGGAGCAATATCTATGCCAAACCTATTTGTGAGGTGATTTTACCCGTTTCGCCGCGATAAAAAGGCCAGACGTTCAAATAAATGTACATCTTGCTCGTTCTTAAGCAATGCGCCGTGCAGAGGCGGGATTAACTTTGTGGTGTCAGTTTCGCGCAAAGTTTCAGGGTCAATATCTTCGACCATGAGCAATTTTAGCCAATCCAAAAGCTCGGACGTTGACGGTTTCTTTTTAAGGCCTGGTACGTCGCGCACGGCGTAAAAGCGTTTGAGCGCAGCAGCAACCAGTCTTGATTTAATATCAGGGAAATGCACATCAATAATTTTTTTCATGGTTTCTTGGTCTGGAAATTGAATATAATGAAAGAAACATCGACGCAGGAAGGCATCGGGCAGGTCTTTTTCATTGTTAGACGTAATGAGAATAATCGGGCGCTGCTCTGCTTTAATGGTTTCGCCCGTCTCGTAGACATGGAACTCCATGCGGTCAAGCTCATGTAAAAGATCGTTGGGAAACTCGATATCGGCTTTGTCAATTTCGTCAATCAGTAATACTGGGCGGGTTTTGTGGGTGAAGGCCTCCCACAATTTTCCTTTCTTGATATAGTTGGAAATATCGTGGACTTTATCATCCCCAAGTTGGCTGTCGCGTAGTCTGGCCACGGCATCATACTCATAGAGCCCTTGTTGGGCCTTGGTGGTCGATTTTATGTTCCATTCCATCAGGTCGGCGCCCAATGACGTGGCGATTTCCTCGGCCAAAACGGTTTTACCCGTGCCCGGTTCGCCTTTAATCAGGAGAGGGCGCTCCAAAGTAATGGCGGCATTAACTGCCATGCGCAAATCTTTGGTTGCGATGTATTTATCTGTACCTGAAAACTTCATAATCACCTCATGTTTAGATTTGCTTATAGGTTTTTTACGTAAAAGCGCAAACATAATTGCAAAAACTTAAATTTTTTGTTGTTCCGCTGGCTTGCCTCGGTTATAGGCCTGTTAAAAATATTATTGTGGAGTCTCAATAGTCTAACTTTTTTGGATATCAAATGCCGACAACTTTGAAAAAACGCACAAAGCTTGCGAAAAATTATAGTCCCTCCGAGGACGAAAAATTCATGGGTGTTAAGCAGGTGGAATATTTTAGGCAAAAGCTGGAAAACTGGAAACATGATTTGGCGGCTCAAATCCAAAATACGATGGATTTTCTAAAAGGCGAGAGCGTCTCCCATCCCGATGTGGCCGATATGGCATCTGCTAATGCGGATCGGCAATTGGAACTTCGTACCAAAGACCGCTTGCGAAAACTGATCTCCAAAATTGACCAAGCCTTAACCCGTATCGAAGATGGTTCATACGGCTATTGTGTGGAAACCGGCGACCCGATCAGATTGGGCCGCCTCGAAGCCCGACCAATCGCCACCCTGACAATCGAAGCCCAAGAAATGCATGAACAAGGCGAACGCCGAGGCCAGTAAGAGAAGCTCTCCTTCTGCTCTCTCTCCTTTGTCATGCCCCACCCTGTGTGGGGTATCTACGTTCAACACGAGAATAACTGGTTCAACATGGATACCCGCCCCTCCCAACTGCCGCTCACCCCGCTGGAAAGCGGGGTCTTTTGCTGTGGGTGGATGTGCTTAAATTTCATGGGGTACCGCTCTACAGCGGTATGAGCGGAGGGTTGGGTATGACGGGAGAGGCAGCCGCTTAAGTAAAGCATTGGAGGAGGTGAGGGTGCTAAAAAGCAAACAATACACTTCACGCGAATAGGAGTTGATTAAAGTCCATATACCTCTAAGGAAGGCAAATAGATTTGACCATGGATATTCAATGAGAACGACCCTAAATGCCTTTGCACAAAATTTGTCCTATACCACATGGCGCAATCCTGAATTCACCAAATTTACGCCGTCTCGTATAAAGATAGAAATTCTTGCAGGTCTCACCGTTTCTCTTGCCCTCGTCCCCGAAGCCGTTGCCTTTGCTTTTGTCGCCGATGTGCATCCATTGGTCGGGCTTTATGCAGCCTTTATCGTTGGGTTAATCACCGCCATTATTGGTGGACGGCCTGGTATGATTTCAGGGGCTACGGGCGCTTTGGCTGTAGTTATGGTGGAACTCGTTGCCCATCATGGCGTTGAGTATTTGTTTTTAACCGTGGTTCTTATGGGGCTTTTGCAAATTTTGGCGGGGGTTTGCCATTTGGGTAAATTTATCAGGCTCGTGCCCCATCCCGTCATGCTCGGTTTTGTCAACGGGCTTGCCATAGTAATTTTTCTCGCCCAAATGAGCCAGTTTAAAGTCGGCCCAGAGGGGGCAAAAGTTTGGATGGAAATGGCACCTATGGCGGTCATGTTGGGTTTGGTGGCGCTTACCATGGGGATCATATGGATCATGCCCAAAATCACGCATATCATCCCGGCACCCTTGGCGGGTATTGGCATTGTTGCTGCAATCGTTATAGGGTTTGGCATTGATGTTCCGCGTGTTGGGGACTTAGCATCAATCAAAGGAGGCTTGCCGTCCTTTCATATTCCAAACGCACCTCTTACTCTTGAAACCCTGGGTATCACTCTGCCTTACGCTCTAATCCTTGCGGCCATTGGCTTGATCGAGAGCCTGCTGACCTTAAACCTTGTTGGCGAGATGGTCGGCAAAAGAGGCGGCGCCTCGAAAGAATGTGTGGCCCAAGGCATTGCCAATACAGTCACAGGTTTTTTTGGTGGCATGGGTGGGTGCGCCATGATCGGGCAATCTATGATTAATGTCAAATCGGGTGGTCGGACACGGCTGTCGGCCTTTGCTTCGGCCATGTTTTTGCTGGCCTTTATTCTTGTCGCTTCAGGCTTGATCGAACAAATTCCGTTGGCGGCGCTTGTCGGGGTCATGTTTATGGTGGTGATCGGGACATTCGCATGGCGCAGCTTGATGATTATGCGCAAAGTTCCGCTCATGGATGCATTGGTCATTATTCTGGTAACCATTGTAACGGTCATGACAGATCTGGCGACAGCCGTTGTGGTTGGCGTGATCGTTTCCGCACTTGCCTATGCGTGGAATAATGCCAGCCGTATTCAAGCCAATATTGATGCAAGCATTGACGGGAAAAAAGTCTATAAAATTGAAGGCCCGCTGTTTTTTGGCTCTATTGAAGGGTTTACTGATCTTTTTACACCCGAAGATGATCCCGAATTGGTTATTATAGATTTCATGAACAGCCGCGTTGTTGACCAATCTGCATTGCAGGCCATTGAAATGCTCGCGTCAAAATATGAGGCGGCTGGTAAAAGCTTGCAACTTCGCCATCTGTCCCATGATTGCCATAGATTGCTCAACAGGGCAGGGCAGTTGATAGTTGATGCAGATGACGATCCTGCCTATGAAATCGCTGTGGATTACGCGGTAAAGACTGGGATTTTAGGGGCGGGGCATTAGGGTTTGATCCTAAGCTTATTCAGTTTATTATGATTTAGTTCATGTCTCTGAATCAAATGGTAATTATCTTTGGTTTCGTTAACTATTTTTTAACCACACCTGTTCATAAAGGTGAAGTCTTCTCTTGAAGACATCCACCATTCACCTACTACCTTCGGGAGCTTTCATTAGCTCCCTTTTTTTTGGGTGGATAACATGACTATAAGACAAAAAAACTACATATTTCGCGTAATTAAGGCTTGAATGATAGGCATATTAACTGTTATTAGGCACAGCCTTACCAAGAGGCGCGGGTTAACAACCCGACAGAATACAAGAAGTGAATATTCCGCAATAGCTCAGTTGGTAGAGCAATTGACTGTTAATCAATGGGTCGCAGGTTCGAGTCCTGCTTGCGGAGCCACTTTCCAAAAACCAATTTTTCTTAAACCATTGTATTTGTTGTATTTTTAAAATACGCCTTGCCGTTTCATTCTGTATTTACTATAAACGTCACACATAATGGACACAGAACGTCACACATGGTGTAGATATGGTAGATGAAAAAGATAGATTTCTTTTAAAACGAAATGGGCGCTGGCACTATAATCGGCGCGTTCCAAACCAATATCTCGACATAGAATCAAGACGGTTTTTACGCATTTCACTAAAAACTAAATCTATAGACATTGCCCGCATGAGGCGGGACGCTCTTGAAGAGGCAGACAATGCTTATTGGTATGCCCTCTCTCTTGAATCCCTATCAAGCAATGGCGTCACTGAAACTACGCGCGATGTAGCAAAACAACGTCATAAGGCAGCTTCGGCGCGCGCTCTGGTTCACGGCTTTACCTACAAACCAATACAAGCATTGCTAGAAGACGAATCCGTTGAAGACATACTCGCACGCCTCAAGACGCTTGAGAAAGGCGGCAGCATTGATGATACTCCACAAAGAAGAGATGCCGAAGCTCTTATGGGCACAGCTTCTAGGCCAGATGCACTTAGCGTAAGAGTATCCGATGCCTTTAAATTATATGTCGATACAATCGCATTCGATTCTCAATTTAAAAAATCTCCCCACCAACGACGGTCATGGGAGAAAGCCAAGCGAACATCCATCAATTATTTCATTCAAGCTGCGAGTAATTTGAAAATGGATAGCATTACCCGCGATATTGCTCTGGAATACCGCAACTGGTGGATAGACAGGATCAAAACTGGTGATGAGGATGGCAAAAGGCCCACGCCATATACTGCAAATAGGCATGTCGGGAATATGAGAACTTTGTATAGGTCATTTTTCGAATACAGAGGCGAGGAAGATCGCCCGAATCCATTTCGAAAATTATCCTTCAAAGAAGACCGTAAGAGCAAAAAGAAACGCCCACCCTTTGAAACTAAATGGATTGTAGAGCGTATTTTAGCGCCGGGGGTCTTTGATGATATTAATCCACAGGCTAGGCATATTTTACTTACACTCATTGAAACAGGAGCGCGGCCAAGTGAAATTTGCAATCTACGCCCAGAGAATATCCGTCTCAAAGGCAATGTACCATACATAGCAATTCGAGAGAAAGAACACCGTGAAATTAAGGCCGATGCTTCTGATCGTGATATTCCGCTTATGGGTATTTCATTAGCAGCAATGCAAGCTAACCCAAAAGGATTCCCAAGGTATTTTGACAAAGAAACGAGCCTTTCCGCAATCCTCATGAAGGCGCTTAAAAGCCGCGATCTACTACCAACTGACAACCACAAGGTATATTCAATTAGGCATTCTTTTGAAAAACGTATGCTTGAGGCAGGGCTTGATTACGGGCTACGGTGCAAACTCATGGGACATAAAAATGACAGGCCTGAATACGGTGATGGCGGTTCTTTAGAATATCGCCGAGACGAAATGCTCAAAATTTTACTACCATTCTCAAATGGAATTCTCTGATGAATTCAAGTCTTTTTGCTTCATAATTTTTGAAAGTTTACGCGATCTTAGCCGCGCTCTAACTTTCAAAACGCGCGACTGTCTTTTATCTAATTCTTTTTCAAGTTTTTCAAAAATAGGCCAATAATCATCGCCATAGGCTTCGACAAGCTTTGCTGCCGTTACCAAGCCTTCTTCAATATCTGAATCCCTAATGTCCATGTGATCTCTCAACATCGGCACTAAATAAGTGCCGATGTTAATTATGATACTTACAAACTCTTACTGCGCTTTCTTAGGTCGTGACCATACGAGGTCAGCGCCGTCGTCGTGATCGAACAGCGCAGCATTAACGGGCTTGGATAGCATTGGTCCGTCGAGTAGGACTTTGATGTAATCAAGCGGCTCGTCGCCGTCTTTGGTTTCTTTCCAGGCTACGCCAAAATCACTGCGCCCCGACTTGATAAAATAGTCGGGGCTATCTTCGTTTTTCTTATTGTCGTTGGCGATGAATTTGACTTTGTGCGACATGCTCAGCGTGGTGATTGTGCCTTCATATCCGGTCTTTGTTTGTTTGAATGTA
>JAESQI010000211.1 GCA_016765255.1 Robiginitomaculum sp.
AATGAAATCAAGGTTTTAATCGCGGAAAGGCCATCGGCAAAAAACCAGCTCCTGATTGCAACGGGAAATAATTCTGGGAAGAGTCCAAATTCGGCTAAAGCTGCCCCACCGCCAAAAGCTGATAGTATGTATAATACTGGATTGTCGCTGGTTGATTTGAGCGCCTCCTTTCGAGATACAATCGGTATGCCGCGCAACCAAGTTGGGGTTTACGTGGAAGCGGTTGCCCCTGGAAGTGCTGCGGCTCGAAAAGGCATCAAGGATGGAATGGTAATCCTAAAAGCAGATGATAAACCAGTTGCCAGTGTAAGGGCGTTTAGAAAAATTGTGCAATCATTAAAAAAGTCCAATCAACGGTCACTGGTTTTGCTGGTGCGGACAATAAATGGAAGTGAAACATATACTTCGATTTCACTGAATTAACATCAATAAGGAATAAACTTATGAGAATTTTAGTTGTAGAAGATGATGAAGTTGCGGCAGATTATGTGCGTAAAGGTTTGATGGAGGCTGGACACGTTGTCGACCTTGCAGGTGACGGTGAGCTTGGTTTGGAAATGGCCAAAGCAACGGATTATGACGCACTTGTTCTCGACCGTATGCTGCCCAAGCGTGACGGCTTATCTCTTTTAACCACCCTACGTGAAGACGGGGATACAACGCCTGTTCTCATTTTATCGGCACTTGGTGAAGTGGATCACCGTGTAGAAGGCTTACGGGCGGGAGGCGATGATTATTTGGCAAAGCCCTATTCGTTCACTGAACTTCTAGCCCGCGTCGAGGCTATCGGGCGACGTAAGGATCCTGGCTCTGTTACGACCAAGTTAAGGGCAGGGGATATGGAAATGGATTTATTGTCGCGTACCGTTAAACGTGGTGGTCAAAAAATTCTTTTGCAACCCCGTGAGTTTAGATTGCTAGAATGCCTGATGCGCAATGCTGGCAAAGTGGTGACACGCACAATGTTACTTGAAAAGGTGTGGGATTATCATTTTGACCCCCAAACCAATGTCATTGACGTGCATATTTCTCGTTTGCGGGCAAAAATCGACAAAGAGTTTGATACGCCCATGTTACATACTGTGCGCGGTGCTGGATATCGCTTGCAGGATTAAACACAAATTGTACAAGTAGATATGCTGACACCGCTTACACGCTTGTTAAAAAATACGGCCTTTCGCCTGTCAATGATTGCAGCGTCCTTATTTGCGTTGTCGTCATTGATTGTGCTGGGCTATATTTATTATGCGACCGTTATTTCTGCCCTCAATGAGGTGGATAAAAATCTACAAGCGGAATTACAAGAACTGGCGATAGTATATGACAAGCTTGGGCCAGACGAGCTCAATAAAATTGTCATCGTGCGCATGTTACAACCCGGTAGTGACATGAAATATGTCTATGAGTACCAAGGGAAACCGACGGGAAATCTAAATGCTCAACCCACGTTTACGGATAAAAGTGAGTGGAATTTAGTTAAGCAAATTAACGAACTTAGAAATACCCCGTCGCGAAAATTTACTTATCAAGTTGAAGAATATAAAGGTGATGAACTTATCATTACGACCCACCGCGCCCGTGGACAATTTAAGCAATTAGACCCAGAAGCACGGCTGTTTATTGCGAGGGATGTCGAGCGGATTATGGCCCCTGCCGAAAGGGTGACGCGGGCCCTTTTTGTCTCGGTGGCGCTTGCATTATTACTCGGTGTATTGTCAGGCGTGATCATGTCGCGGCGATTTTCGCGCAGGATTGGGGCCTTTAATAAATTAGCAACAGATGTTCGCGCAGGGGATTTGAAAAAACGTATTAAACGAAATTTATCAGGTGATGAACTAGATGTGCTGGCAGAGCATTTAAACAGTATGCTCGACCACATAGACAGGTTGATGCAAGCCATGCGCTATGCAGGCGATAGCATCGCGCATGATTTACGCTCACCCCTTACTCGTTTGCGGACACGTCTTGAAAATGCGGGCTCCGAGATAAAAGACGAAACGGCGAGAGACGCGTTATTTTCGGCGTCACAAGACGCGGCTGAATTGCTGCGCACATTTGATTCAGTACTGCGAATTGCAAGATTAGAAGCGGGTGAGCGCAGAGAAATGCTCATCGAAATAAACCCTAAATCTTTGTTGGAAGATATTGCTGAACTCTACGAGCCAGCATGTGAGGATGCTGGGCTTGGGTTTGCGCTTGAGATTGTTGGTAAACATAAAATACGTGCAGACCGTGGCTTGTTGTCACAAGCGGTTTCAAATCTTGTGGAAAATGCAGTTAAATACACGCCAAGGGGTGGGGCAATTACCTTGCGATTACGTAAGATTAGTTCTGGAAGAACGGAAATTTCTATTACGGATACAGGTATGGGAATTCCAACAGAAGACAGGCAAAGGGTCAAAGAGAGGTTTGTGCGCTTGGAAAAAAGCAGGTCGCAGCAAGGGAGTGGCTTAGGCCTGTCCTTAGTGGAGGCCATAGCAGATTTACACAGAGCAGAGTTTCAACTCTCGGACGGGCCGGGAGAAAGCGGGCAAGATTTACCCGGCTTACGGGCCGCTTTAATTTTCCCTAAATTCAAAAAAACTTGAGTGCGGACGCAACTATGTTGAAACCTCGGTCACATGGATTATTTGAAACGCGAATTCAACAAACACTCCCAGTTTTTGGTCAAAGTGTGGATTTTAAGGCAAAGATTGGCATTGAAAATATTGTCAATTCAGCAAGGGCCAATGCTCCCTATCTGGATAAGCTGTGCTCAAGATGGCCAAATATAGTAGACGATTTACATGCCTCGACGCCAGAACAAATATTTGATGAGTTAAAGGCGATCATTAACACACAATGCTATAGTGATTTGTGCAAATCCCTACGTCTCGTCAAACAACAACTTCATTTGTTAACCGCCCTTTGCGACCTAGCGGGCGTTTGGTCTTGGGAGCAGGTCACAGAAGCATTAACTGAATTTACTGACATTGCCATGCAAGCCTTGATAAATGCAGTCGCTAATGACATGGAATTTGAAGGTAATGAACGTGGGCCTGTGCCGGGTCTATTTGTACTTGCCCTTGGTAAATACGGCGGGCGGGAGCTTAATTACTCTAGTGATATTGATCTCATCGTTTTTTATGATCCTGATCACATAAAATTGCCCAACCCTGATAATGCCCAGCGGTTACTTGTTCGGTTTGTCAAAAAAATTATGCGGGGTTTTGACGAAATCACAGAAGATGGATATGTGTTTCGAACAGATCTTCGGCTTAGGCCAGACCCACGCGCCAATGCAGTGGCCGTATCCACACTCACGGCGGAACGCTATTACGAGACATTGGGACAAAATTGGGAGCGCGCTGCAATGATAAAAGCGCGCTATTGCGGCGGTGATGAACAGGCCTGCGAGGGGTTTGTTCAATCTGTTCTTCGGCCTTTTATTTGGCGCCGTAGCTTGGATTATGCTGCCGTCGCTGACATTCATTCGATCAAGAGACAGATACAAGGAGATGCCGCTCTCAAAAATTTATCTGTACCCGGGCATGACGTGAAGCTTGGTTTGGGCGGGATACGTGAAATAGAGTTCTACGCGCAAGTTCAACAACTAATATTGGGGGGGCGAAATGAAAATTTACGCATACCAAAAACTGTAGATATTTTGTCAGAACTTGCGGCGAGGGGTTATGTTGAGCAAGATGTAATTACTGTTTTGATAGACGCATATGGTCAGTTGAGAAATATAGAACACAGAGTTCAAATGTTTGAAGACAAGCAAACTCATCTTTGGCCAGTTGAAGATGAGTCCCGTGAAAAGCTGACATATTTATGTGGCTATGATGATGTAGGTGAGTTGGAGCAGGAGCTGTTAGAATTATTTTCTCGTGTTCATAAATTATATTCTCAATTGTTTTCCGAAGAAGAAGATCTTTCAGTTTCCAAAGGAAGTCTCGTTTTTACGGGCGTGGAAATTGAAACACCAACCCTTAAAACATTGGAGTCATTTGGGTTTGCTCGCGGGGAAATGGTGTGGAAAACAATGGCCAGATGGTTGGGTGGTCGTATACGAGCAATGCGTAGTCAGAGAGCACGCGAACTTTTAACCCGTCTTGCTCCGCGCATCATTGAGGCGTGTGGCAACCAAAATTCTCCTGATGATGCTTTTATAAATTTTTCGATATTCTTAGAAAATCTAAATTCAGGCATATCCATATTGTCATTGTTTTTGAACAAACCAGATACCTTAACCTCAGTCATTGAAATGTTAGCAATTGCCCCTCGTTTGGCGCATTCATTATCTGACAAACCTGCATTGATTGACGCAATGGTGGAGCCAGATTTTTTAAGTGGTGACATAAATATTTCGGAAATTCATTATATGAATTTATTGAACGCAGATACGGATTTTGAAACGTCACTTGATATAATCAGAAGGGCCGTTCGAGACGATCAGTTTAATTTGACCACAAGTATTTTACGGCTACGGCATGTTGATAAAGCAGGGGACGTTTTTTCAACCATTGCCCAGGCTGCTATAGAAGCATTATTACCGAAGGCTGTGCAAGAGACAGAGCGGCTATATGGCCCACTCGTTGGTGAGTATGCAATACTAGCTTTGGGAAAACTTGGCGGGCGCGAAATGAGCATAAGCTCTGACCTTGATCTCATGTTGATATACCGTGCGGGTGAATTAGGCGTTGAAAATCATAGTCAAAATATGGATACTCTGAACGAGCCAATTGGACAGTTCAACAAATTGACCAAGCGTTTGATTTCAGCCCTCTCAAGTGTAACGTCTGAAGGTGGGCTTTACGAGGTTGATATGGCGCTGCGTCCATCAGGTCGCTCAGGCCCACTTGCCGTGTCCATAACTGCTTTTGAAAGTTATTATAAAGACAAGGCTTGGACGTGGGAATATATGGCCCTTAGCCGCGCACGGATTGTCGCTACGTCTTCGATTGATTTTTCTCAAAGTCTGGAAGGACATATTAGAAATGCATTAGCGGATAAGGGTTTTTCTAACAATCTTACTCACGATATATTGGATATGCGTAACCGTTTGCAACGCGACAAACCAGAGAAAGGCATTTGGGACATAAAAAATATCAAAGGTGGCCTGCGCGACATTGAATTTATTGCGCAATACTTAATGCTAAAACATAAGCCTTTTTTAGACAAATCTCTGTCATGGCAACCCACTCAAAACATGCTTGATATTGCATCAACACAAGGATGGATTTCTAAATCTGATGGGAAAATACTGAAAGATATTGCAAAATATTACCACATTCTCACCCATATAAAGTCTATTGCGATCAAGAATGTGTTTAGTACAGACGACCTGCCTACATCGGTAAAATTGCTTATGGCGCACAGTGTAGGCCTAGATGATTTTGAAGTGTTAGAGCATGACTATGCCGTTTGGCGGCAACAGGTCAGCACGATTTTTGCGAATGTAATTATTTGATTTATATAAACCGATAGTGATTTTTATGCGGCAGGGCGCTGGTCAGCTAGTGCCTGTTGTGTTTGAGGGTCTATTTGTTGAGAGCCTGTTGAAGCGTAAGGATTTTTATTCAGGAGCGTTTCCGCTTCATTAGCCGTTATAACCCGTTTGTCGTCTGTATCGA
>JAESQI010000212.1 GCA_016765255.1 Robiginitomaculum sp.
TATTTCCAAGCGGCCTATATTACCCGACGCGGTGCCGGGTGCAAGAGTAAGCTTGTGAATTTTTCTACAGGTTTTTTTCGCTTAAAGGGTGCTTGGTTTGTACGAGTTGCTGAAGGCGTTGATCCAGTACATGGGTATAAATCTGGGTGGTGGAAATATCGGAATGTCCGAGGATTTTTTGTACACTGCGTAAATCAGCCCCATGGGCCAGTAGGTGTGTTGCAAAGGCATGGCGCAGGACATGGGGGGAAATGCGGCTTGCATCGAGGCCCGCTTTACCAGCCAGAGCTTTGAGGGATTGAGCAAACCTTTCACGGGTCATATGCCCAGACTTGCTTCTGGAGGGAAATAAGAATTTTTTGGCGCGGGATAGGGCTGGGTCGTCCTTTGGCAAGGTCTGCGCACGCTGTGCCGCCCATATTTTAATCGCCTCAACCGCTTTGCCTGTGAGCGGGACAAGTCTTTCCTTGCCGCCCTTTCCCCTAATAAACAGGCATTGATCACGGCGGCCAATGGCGGCCAATGGTAGGGAGACGAGCTCACTGACGCGCAGTCCGCACGCATAAAGAATTTCCAACTGGCAGAGAAGTCTTTGAGCATGCTTCTCTTCACTTTTTTCAACGTATTCAAATAAGGTTTCGATATCCTTCTCATGCAAGATTTTTGGCAATGATCTGGATTGCTTTGGCCCGTTTAAATTTTGTACGGGGCTGTTTGGGCGAAAACCTTCGGTTTGCAGGAATAGGTAATATTGCTTAAGGCTTGATAATCTACGCGCACTTGTTGAGGCGGCAAGGCCTTGTTCGTGCCATTCGGCCAGCAAGGCCTCCATATGACCAAGGCCTGCGGTTTGTAAGGATTTGCCAAATTTATTAAGCCGTGTTTCGCACAGTTCAAGATCACGCCTATACGCGCTTAAAGTATGCTCACTTGCGGCCCGTTCCGCGCTCATCATTTCGAGAAAAACCTCGATATAATTACGACCTTCACTCATCCACAATATCCAGTGCTAAGAAATCTATTGCCGCGAACTCCGCGCTGATTTGACCTAAGCCAGCATCATTGAGGGCTGATAAAAGACTTGCCACATCATCGGGTCGAAATGTCGATAGGGAATTTGACCCGATGATTTGAGCTGCAATCAGAGCTGTTTCGGCTTGCGCTCTGCGCCTTGACGCGTCTTTTAACATGAGTAAACCGCCTGCATTCATTGCTTGGCCTTCAAGGCTTACGGGCAAAGCCAATGGTTTTACAGAGCCTTGGGGTAGGTATGCGCCCAAGGCAAAGGCTAAATATACGTCGCGGACGGCGCGGGTCTTTTGCGGCGTATCTGCGCGTAGACGTGTTTCAATATCCGTGCCAATAGAACTGCCTAAAAATCCACCGCCAAGGGCGTCAGACGCAAGCGCTAAACGACCACGTAATGGATTGTCGTCGACCAGCGCCATATATAAACCTCTTAAGGTAGACAAATCTCTATTTTGTACAGCAATGCGAGCAAAGAGTTGCGGCCCACTTTGTGCTTGCAAAGCAGGAGGAATGAGAACGATATCTTGGGCCACAAGTATTGACATGGGCCTGAAAATCCCGTTGGTCTCGGCTTGAGATAAAAAGTCCGCCACAAGAGGTGATGTGCGTGTAATATCCGTGCTGGTCTTGATGGTATTTAACATTTCCCCCCATTGCGCCAGCATCCAAATATCATTGGCCTTAATTGTTTCGGTTGTTTCCTGTGGAGATTGAATGTCACCTGCAAAAATTTCCGCGATCTGTTTAAGGGTGAGAATGTGGGCGCTGCGCAGGAACGCATGGAAGCGGAGTTCAGGAGGTAAGGTTTTATTGAGGGCGACGGTGCGGGCTAGTCTGGGTGACGCTCCCGCAATTTCCTGTTGGGTTAATCCCTTAAAGCTTTTCTGCGCAACAAGGTTTTGTGCCATAGCAATATGTAAGGGGGATTGTAGGGCGCTAAGTTTGGGTATTTTGACTTGGCTACCTGTAAGATTACCCAGCAGGTTAAAAAACATCTCGTCATCATGACCAGCCCGTTTGAGCAAATCTGCCGTCAGTTCAGCTGCTGGAATTTCGTCTCTGGTATAATGGCAATAGGAACGTAATTTAGCCCAATAGGGGGACTTTCGTTCAAGTTTTATGGTGTCCGCAATTTGACAAGCCTTGGCGGTATCCCCTGTCATCAACGCGTGTGTGAGCGTTAATTTGACCGTCGTCGCACTTGTAAAATCCAGAGATGATTGGTTGGAAATGGTTTCATATGCTGTGCTGTCTTCCAAATTCAGAATGGCCCAAAGCCGCTCCGTTACATAATTTTCGCGCTCCAATCCTCCGCCGCTATGCGGAGGAACACCGCCTGATAACAGGACGCCTCGTATAAGGTGTTTTGATGATTGTGAGGGAGAATTTGGCAGATTTTGTATCAGGGATATTGCCGTTTGTGCATTTGTGCCTTGCCATAAGTCTGGCGACATTGCCCCTTGTCTCACTGTGAGAGTTCCAGCGTCATAGGTATTTGCGGGGGCAAGCGTGTCGAGTTGGACTTGCGCAAACGCGTCCATACTACAAACATATAAAATACCAAAAACGGTTAAATATATGGATTTCAGAGCGCGCATATTATTTTTGAAATGTGTCTGGGACATCAATGGTAACATCTTGGCGGGTAATGTGTTTTGCATCTGTGCCCCTCACCAGCCATATGGAGATGCCAATAAGAGCAAATATTATGAGGACAGGCAGGGTTTTAGGTTTTTTCATATTGATCTCTTTACTTAAAACTACATTGAGTTTCGCGTCACTTTAACATTGAGAACATGGCAAATTCCAGACATACTCTCACATATATATGTGATATGTTCTTTTTTGTGACAAGAAGAAGTAAAATATTTATAAAAATGGCGGGCACTGTCCCTAAAGATGGCTCTAAAGGTAAAGATTGAAAATGAATATGAAAACGCGGAATAATGCCAAAACGCGCCATATTGCTCGCCCGATCTCGATTGTCGGGTTAATGGGGGTCGGGAAAACCACGATTGGTCGCCGCCTTGCCAAACATTTGGATTTACCGTTCTTTGATTCGGACGAAGAAATTGAAAAAGCTTCTGGCCGTAGTGTTAAAAGTTTGTTTCAAGGATATGGCGAGGAAGAATTTCGCGCAGGTGAACGGCGCGTCATCACTCGAATTTTAGACGGGAAACCTTTAATTCTCTCAACGGGGGGCGGGGCGTTTATCCCTGATGAAACCCGAGATATCTTATTGCAAAATAGCCTGACCATTTGGCTAAAGGCGGATTTTGATACGGTTATGGAGAGGGTTGGTCGAAAAAATACGCGCCCATTACTTGATGTGCCTGACCCAGAGGCGGCGATGCGAAAATTGATGGACGCTCGTTATCCTATTTATGCCAAGGCGCATATGACTGTGATCGCAGAAAACGGCACACATTATCAAACCGTGCAAAGAGTGGTGGACGCGTTAAATGAATATAGCCCATCTAAGGATGCAGATTTCAAGCAAAAATGCCCAACATAATGATCCAGCCCGTAACACCGTTTAATATGCAGACCATTACAGTTGATTTGCAAGACCGTTCTTACCCTATCCACATTGGACAGGGTCTCTTGGAGAATGCCTATAACATGATTAAACCACATTTAGTCGGTAAAAAAGTGGCGATCATTACCGATGAAAATGTGGCGAAACTACACCTCGGTAAACTCACCGCGTCTTTGGAAGGGCACGGCTTAATTCTTGTCCCCATCATATTAGCCGCAGGTGAGGGCGCCAAGAGTTTCGCGCACTTGCAAGAGATTTTATCAAAATTGCTGGAGGAGAATTTTTCGAGGAGCGACACTCTGATTGCGTTTGGCGGTGGGGTGATTGGCGATTTAACTGGGTTTGCCGCGAGCATGTTAAAGCGCGGCTGTCGATTTATTCAAATTCCGACCACATTATTGGCGCAAGTGGATAGCTCGGTTGGGGGCAAGACGGCGATCAA
>JAESQI010000213.1 GCA_016765255.1 Robiginitomaculum sp.
AGAGGAAGAATAAAAACATGAAAGCTTTATTCGGGCAAGGTGAAGGAAAAGAGGTTCAAGTTTTTAATGACGGAGGTGGACTTATTGACTCAGAAGATGAACAAGAGGCTCCAACCAAATTATTATCAGAGGGCTTATTATGCGGTTAAAATACGTTATCAGCGCTGTAGTCACTCTGCTCATCCTGCTCATATTATCCAAACCTGGATTTAGAGCCAAACTCGGCGAACGCATCTATAAAAAGGCCGCGACGAAACAGATCGCCTATGACGTTATTGCGGATATTGCTGACGGATTGCATATAGCCCTGTGCGGTACTGGCTCTCCTATGCCAGACACCAGCCGCATGGGGCCCTGTACGGCGGTAATCGCAGGCAAGCGGATGTTTGTTGTGGATATTGGCGCAGGCGCATCGCGTAATTTTAGCTCGCTTGGCCTATCATCAGCCCGCACCGAAGCGGTTCTTTTGACCCATTTTCATTCAGACCATATCGGGGGGTTAAACGATTTTCTCATTCAACGTTGGGCCAATACGGGCGCAAATTCGCCCCTCCCTGTTTACGGCCCAAAAGGCGTTGAAACTGTTATGACAGCTCTCAACACCGCCTATCGTTTTGACCAAGCATACAGAGTCAAACATCACGGTGATGTCATGCCCGCCTCTGGCTTTGGCGGCACTGCTATTCAATTTGATTTGGAAGCAACAAATACGGCGATTATCATTGATGATCAAGGTCTCAAAATAACTGCCTTTGGGGTTGATCACGGCGATATTGCCGCCGCTGTTGGCTATAGGTTTGATTATAAAGGCCGCTCCGTGGTGATAAGCGGCGATACATCTCGCTCCAAAAATCTGGAAAGAATTGCGAAAGGCGCTGATATTTTGGTGCATGAAGCGTTAAACGAAGAAATGATCGACATTATGTCAGACGCTTTCACCGCCAATAACAATCCGCGACTATCGACAATTTTTCAAGACGTGAAAGACATTCACACAACGCCCGTTCAAGCGGCTAAAAGCGCAAACTCTGCCAATGTTAAAATGCTGGTCTTTAGCCATATTGTTCCGCCTGTGCCGAGCAAAATACTGAATACTTTTTTTCTCGACGGGACGGGAGCAGAATTTGCGGGTGAAATTGTCATGGGCCAAGACGGCATGATGTTTTCCCTACCCGCCAACTCCACCAAAATTATTCGTAAAAATTTACGTTAGGTTCAAAACTTGTGTAACGGGCGCGTGGTCTGACGGGCGCTCCCAGAGGCGGCAATAGCGGTGAATTATATGGCTGTCTTGATCACCCAAACCATCCTTTAATGCGGGGCTAACCCAGATATGGTCAAGCCTACGGCCTCTGTCTGATTTGTTAATGTTGCGAGACCGGTAAGACCACCACGAGAACAATTCCTGTTTTGCTTCCTCGCCGTAAAGAGCACGGGCGCAATCTATAAAATCACCGCTTGCTTGTAGGCGCGCCAAAGTCTCCACTTCAATCGGCGTGTGGCTAATCACTTTCAAGAGTTGCTTATGGCTCCAAACATCATTTTCGTGCGGCGCAATATTAAAACCACCTAGCAGGACTTGCTTTGGGTTTTCACCCGCCCGTCCCCTGAAATATTTTGTCATAATGTCGAGAAATTTTAGCTTATGGGCAAATTTGTCATTGGTCTCTATATCAGGCTCGTCCCCGCCTGCAGGAATATAAAAATTATGCAGTTCGAAGTTTTTACCCTTACCTATTTCCACAAGTGTACTGACATGACGGGCATGGCCTTCGGGGCAAAATTGTGTGTCCATGCGGGTCAGCGGATATTTTGATACCGTCGCGACCCCGTGCATGCCTTTTTGACCACTAATTTCAAAAAATTGATACCCCATATCTTTAAAGGCATCATACGGGAATTGTTCTTCAAGGCATTTGATCTCTTGCAAGCCAATAATATCTGGCGAATGCTCGGCGGCAAAATCGGCAATTTGCGGGGCGCGTAAGCGAACAGAATTGATATTCCAACTACATATTTTTATTTTTGTCATAGGTATGCATAACGGGCTTGCCCGCTCATGCAAGTAGATTTTTAGCGGCGTCTGTCGCGGCGGCTATCATCACGCAAAACAAACAGGCGAGGGTTTAAGCGTTGGTTATAGGTTAGCGCGGAGAGAATGATTTTTGTCTCTTGGCCAAACCCGTCATGAACAATCCACTCCGTCAAATAAAGGCTTTGCGGATCAAACACCATGGTAATGCTCCCATCCACTTCTCCGCTACCGTCTTTGGCGGTGACGCTAATTCGGGTTGGGGTTTTTTGCAAAGAGATCACTTCAACATCATTAGCAAGATCAACATTTTCTGCCAGAAAAAATTCAAGCGGAGTGGCTTTTAAAGGGATACGGTCTTTGGTACCGAGCTGGCGGTCGAGTTGGGTCAATGTCACCCCGTCCGACACCAAAAGCATGGGCGCAGGCGCGTCGTATTCAAACCGGATTTTACCCGGGCGTTTGAGGTAGATATTGCCTTGAGAGAAACTGCCGTCTGATGCGTATTGAGCAAAGCGGCCTGAATAACTGGCCGTGGCGTCCAATTTGGCAGATATCCTCGCCAAGTCGTTTTCCACTTGATTGATATGTGTAAAAGCTGGCAGGCGTTGGGCTTGCGCGGCGGGAGCAAGTGTTTGCACTTGCGCCAAAGCCGTAAACCCAAAGCCAAAAACAGCCGCCGTTAAGAGCAAAGTTTTTTTCATCATAATTCTCCTATGCCCTATCCTTAGCAATTCTTTCCTGTACGTAAACTGAATTTTCCACTCATAATGGGCTCATTTTCGTTAAATCTTGGTTAGGTGAACACCCTCCTTACCTGCCATCCCGTACTTGATACGGGATCTCGCCGCGTGTTACAAACCACTGATATCCTACCTGCGTCTGGGATGACACAATAAGTCAGTAGTTTTTACATGGAGACCATCATGAATTTAGAAACGATATATTCCCTGTTAAATATAAGCGTATTACCTGCTTGGGCCTTGCTCATCTTTGTGCCCAATTGGCAGGGTACGGAAAAATTTGTCCATGCTGTCTTCATTCCCTTAATACTGGCTTGCTTTTATATCTATTATCTCATCTGGGCCATGTTTTTTGGTGGCGGGGCTGAAGGGGCTGGCATGTCATCTCTATCGCAGGTCATGCACATGTTTGACAGCCCCGTTTCGACACTGGCGGGCTGGGCTCATTATCTGGTGTTTGATTTATTTGTTGGGGCATGGATTGTCAGAGACGGAATTCGGCGCGGTATATCCGCCCTCTGGCGGGCCCCGTGTCTGGCGTTTACCCTGATGTTTGGCCCAGTAGGGCTGGCTATGTATCTATTGTTAAGAACCTTAAAGGGCGAAGGAATGAGCTTACAAGAAGCCTAAACACAAAACCCCTGCCGGTGGAAATTCGGCAGGGGAATTTAACGTGGGGGTTATATGACCAGAAAACCAATGTTGGGACTGGGGGGAGTACGTCCCTGATATTGTCAGCTTCTGGTCATTGAGTATCTTATGACCACCCATTGCGCCAACATGTGGGCGCAAATAAGGCAATAATAAGGCACAGGTTAATTCTCGGTAATAAGATTAAGGGGAGGTTAATTTTGAGGGCTTAAATTGCCGACAATTCCCGTGCAATTGCCGTCCGCCTGCTCTATATTGCCCTATATATAAAGTGATTCGCAAATAGGGTTATCATGGCTGAACTAGTTCAAGACGAAGAGTACGGCGCTGACAGTATTAAGGTGCTGAAAGGCCTTGATGCCGTCAGAAAAAGACCAGGCATGTATATTGGCGATACGGACGACGGATCTGGCTTGCACCATATGGTTTATGAGGTGGTAGACAACGCCATTGACGAGGCCTTGGCGGGGCATTGCGATACGGTATTTGTTACCCTCCATAGTGACGGCTCGGTCAGTGTGCGCGATAATGGGCGCGGCATACCTGTAGCCATCCACACGGAAGAGGGCATATCGGCGGCTGAGGTGATTATGACCCAGCTTCATGCGGGCGGGAAGTTCGATAGCAACTCCTATAAAATCTCAGGCGGTCTGCACGGGGTTGGTGTGTCGGTGGTTAACGCCTTGTCCTCCGTTCTTGACCTGACCATTTGGCGGAATGGCAAGCAGCACGAAATACAGTTCAAACACGGGGACGCGGTTGCGCCCTTAAAAACCACGGGCGACGCGCCAATGGTCGACGGCAAACCGCTAACGGGCACACAAGTGCGGTTTTTGCCTTCCGAGAACACCTTTACCATGGTTGAATTTAGCCGCGACACATAAGAGCGCCGCTTGCGGGAACTGGCCTTTCTAAATTCAGGAGTACGGATTAGACTTTCCGATGAGCGGGGCGAAGATCCGATTATCACCGAGCTTCATTACGAAGGCGGCATTGAAGCTTTTGTGCGTCATCTCGACGCCAATAAAACGCCCCAGCTGGAAAAACCGATTGTGGTAATGAAAGAAGGGGATGGCGGCGTGATCGTCGAGGCGGCCTTGTGGTGGAATGATAGTTACCACGAAAATGTGCGCTGCTTTACCAACAACATCCCCCAAAGAGACGGCGGTACACATCTGGCAGGGTTTCGGGGCGCACTCACCCGTGCCGTTAATAAATATGCAGCCCAGTCTGGCGTCGCCAAGAAAGAAAAAGTGTCCATTAGCGGTGATGATGCAAGGGAGGGTTTGACCTGTGTGCTGTCGATCAAAGTGCCCGACCCTAAATTCTCCTCCCAAACCAAAGATAAATTGGTCTCCTCCGAAGTGCGCCCGATTGTCGAGAGCGTTATGGGCGAGGCGTTAAATGAATGGTTTGAAGAAAACCCAAGCGAAGCCAAACAAGTGATGATGAAAATCATCGAAGCGGCGGCGGCAAGAGACGCTGCCCGTAAAGCCCGCGACCTGACGCGGCGTAAATCTGCGCTTGATATTGCAAGTCTGCCCGGAAAACTGGCCGATTGCCAAGAGCGGGACGCGTCCAAAGCTGAAATCTTTATTGTGGAAGGGGACAGTGCGGGCGGTAGTGCCAAGCAGGGTCGCCACCGTAAGAATCAGGCAATTTTACCGCTTAAAGGTAAAATTTTAAATGTCGAGCGG